>DASPJI010000539.1:0-3288 GCA_035628695.1 Thermoanaerobaculia bacterium
GGTCCGGGAAGGGACGGCCGGGGGCCGCGCCGACGCCGGAGGTGATGGAGTCGCCCAGGCAGACGATCGTCGTGCCCGGTGAATCCAGGTTCGGGATGTCCGAGTCCGGGCCGCAGGCGGCCAGAAGGAGCAGGGACGCGAGGCACGAGGCGGTGGCGCGTTTCACGGCGCGCATTCTAGCAGTGGCGGGAATGCACGACGGGGCCGGCCTGTTCTGCCAGGACATATGGCGTACGAGGGTGCCGGCAAGATCTTCCTCCTCTCCCCCGCGAGCGCTTCGGGCGTCCGGGCGAGCCAGCTCACCTCGCCGCGGGCGGGGTTCTCCACCGCCCGGCAGTTCCGCAGCCCCGAGGGTGTGCCCATCGAGGAGGCGTTCACCTTCATGAGCTCCCTCTATTTCCGCGGCAAGATCACCTATGCCCGCCATTTCGCCGCGCCGCCCGACGGCTTCCCCGGTGACGGCATCCTGGTGATCGCACCGGGCTTCGGCCTGGTACCGCCGGAGTGGCCGCTCACCATCGAGCGGATGCGGAGGCTCTCGCGCACCCCCGTGGACCTCAAGAGCCGTTCCTATTGCCTCCCCATGCGCGGCCACGCCCAGCAGCTCGCCGACAACCTCCCGCCGGATGCCCGGGTCATCCTCCTGGGAAGCATCGCCACGGGCAAGTACGTGGACCTCCTCCTCCCGGTTTTCGGCGATCGTCTGCTCTTCCCGCGCGCGTTTGTCGGAGCCGGCGACATGAAGCGCGGCGGCCTCATGCTGCGCGCGGTGCGGGAAGATACCGAGCTCGACTACTCCACCCTCGACATCCCACGCCGCGCCAGCCGCTCCTGAGCCAGGGGAGGCAGGAGCTGGTACGGCCCTTGCAATTTACGGTAGGCAAGGACGGCCCCCAGAGTTGAAGGGTCGACGAGCTGAACGAAAGAAACGGATATTCCGAAATCAGTAGCAGAGACAAAAGAGGAGGAAACACCATGCTTTCCAAGAATTCTGCTCTCAAGACGTTGGCCCTCGGCTCGGCGCTGGTGGCCACCATCGCGACCACCGGCTGCCGCGTGCAGCAGACCGAAGAGGGTGAGATGCCCGATGTCGACGTGAGCGCCGAGGGCGGCAAGATGCCCGAGTACGACGTCGACGCCGCTGATGTCGAGGTGAAGACCGAGGAGCGGACGATCAAGGTCCCCGACGTCGACGTGAAGCCGCCGGCGGAGGATTCCGATCCGCCGCGTCAGTAAGAAACCTTACTGACACCCTGAGATCCCAAGGCGGCGGGCCCAGCTCGCCGCCTCTCGTCATTTTTCTCCTGAAAACCTTTCTTTGTCGTCAGAGCCGCAGGTGATCGGCCTCCCAGCGCCGCACCATCTTCTTGATCGCTTCGCGTTTCGTGATCCGTTCGTCCAGCACCTTGCGGGTGAGCTCGGGGAGCTCTTCGTCCGAGGCGAAGCGCAGGCCGATGAGCTGTCCGGTCGACAGCTCGCCGATGCGCGGCTGGAGGTCCGGCGGCAGCAGGCGCGCGAGGCGCAGGCGCATCTCCAGACGGATTACCCGGTCCTGCACCCTGAGAGCGAAGATCCGGGCATAGAAATAGATGGAGAACAGGGCGAGCGCCACGAGCACCCCCAGCACCCGGTCGAACAGCGGCACGTCCGGCAGCCCCCGGACGAGCCGGTAGAGCGCCCAGATGAGGTTCAGCAGCAGGATGCTCCCCGTGACGAAATGGTAGAGCGGCACGAACTGGCGGTGATTCCGGTAGCTCTGCTCCATGGTTTCTCCCGAGACGATTTTCGGCGGATGGTATCGCATCGCGGCCCTCCGCCGGGCTAGACTGCGCGCCATGCACGACTCCACCGCGTACCCCTGGGACCGCTTCGTCTCCTCCTTCCTGGAGAGCTACTTCGAGGCGCAGCCGGTCTTCGCCGCCGGCGCCGGCCGTCACGAGTTCGACGGCCGCCTCCCGGACTGGAGCCCGGAGGCGCTGGCCGGCGAGGCGGAGCGCCTGCGGACCGAGCGGCGGCGGGCCGAGGCCTTTGATCCGGCGGACCTGGACGAGCCCCGGCGCTTCGAGCGCGAATACGTGCTGGCCCAGATCGACTGCGACCTCTTCTGGCTGGTGGAGGCCGACTCCCCCCATCGCAACCCGCTGTTCTACGCCGGCGCCCTGGACCCCAGCCTCTATACGACACGTCCCTACGCGCCATTGGCGGAGCGCCTCGCGGCCTTCATCCGCTACGCGCGCCAGGTGCCGCGGGCGGCGGCTCAGGTGCGGGCGAACCTGCGGAGCCCCATGCCGCGCACCTTCGCCGAGCTCGGCGCGATGACCTTCTCCGGCCTCGCCGACTACTACGAGAACGATGTCCCCGTCGTCTTCGCAGGTGTCGAGGACGAGAGGCTGCTGGCCGAGATGCGGGATGCCAGCGCCCCGGCGGCGGCGGCGATGCGGGAGCTGGGCGCCTGGTTCCAGGAGCAGTCCGCCGCTCCGGGCAGCGACGGCTTCCGGCTCGGCCCCGACCTCTACCGGCGGATGCTGCGCGAGACCGAGCGGGTGGACGTGCCGCTCGCCGAGCTTGAGGCGGCCGGCCGGAGGGAGCTGGAGCGGAACCTGGGAGCGTTGCGGGAGGCCTGCGCCGCCTACGCGCCGGGGCTCCCGGTGGCGGAGTGCCTCGCCCGGGTGCAGGCGGCGAAGCCCGCCGGCGGTCCGGTGGAGGGGGCGCGCCGGCAGCTCGCCGGGCTCCGCCGCTTCGTCGAGGAGCAGGAGCTGGTCAGCATCCCCGGCGACGAGGAGGCGCTGATCGAGGAGGCGCCCCCCTATCAGAGATGGAACTCGGCCTACATCGACATCCCGGGGCCGTACGACAGCCATCTGCCGTCCATCTACTACATCGCGCCGCCGGACCCCGCCTGGTCCGAGGAGGAGCGGGCCGCCTACATCCCGGGCGAGGCCGATCTCCTCTTCATCACGGCGCACGAGGTCTGGCCGGGGCACTTTTTGCAGTTCCTGCACGCCCACCGGGTGGCCTCACCGATCGGCCGGCTTTTCGTCGGCTACGGCTTCGCCGAGGGGTGGGCCCACTACTCGGAGGAGCTGATGTGGGAGACCGGCTTCGGCGCGGGCGACCCCGCCGTCCAGATCGGGCAGCTCCAGAACGCTCTCCTCCGCAATGTCCGCTACCTGGTGGCTCTCGGGCTCCACACCGGCGATCTAACGCTGGAGGAGGCGGAGCGAATGTTCCGCGAGCAGGCCTTCCAGGACGCGGCCAGCGCCCGCCAGCAGGCGGCCCGGGGCACCT
>DASPJI010000540.1:0-9082 GCA_035628695.1 Thermoanaerobaculia bacterium
GCTGGCGGAGATACCACGCGCTTCACGGCCGAGACCTGCGATCTCAACAACGAAGTCTGCGCGAACCACGATGACCCCTCGATCGGCTCGCTCTGTATTTCCATCGGCTGCTGAGGGGCCAAGGCGGCTCTGAAGCGCGCACGGCGGCTCCGAAAGGAGCCGCCGTGCGTGGGCCATCGCCGGGCGGGAGGCTACGGCGACGCGTACTGGACGGCGTGACCGCGGGCGACGATCCCTTCGAGCACGCCGAAGTTCAGCGACTGGAAGTCGACGAAGTTGAACATCAGCGTGCAGGGGGACAGGTCGTTCGCCTCGCCCTGGAGGATCCCCTCGACGCAGTTGGCGTAGTGGTGGTGGACACCCATCAGATGGCCGATCTCATGCGCGGCGACCTCCGGGTGAGCGTCGACCTGCAGGAGGAAGGAGCCGATGGCGGACGGCTCGATCCCCACCGCCTCGCCGACCGCGAAGGCGTGCTGCGGGAACCGCACGCCGCCGATGCAGTCGGCCAGGCCGGCGAGCGCGGTGTCGCCGTCCGTCGTGAGGTCCTTGTTGCTGAGGATGTAGACCAGGTCCGAGCCGGCAGGCCGGACGCCGCCGAAGAGATCCTTGGCCTGCTGGATCAGCGCGGAGCCCTCGGTGCCTGTGAAGGACACGGGGGTATACGAGACGACGTTCAGGTCGACCTTGAGCGGCGCGTACGAGATCGCGGCCTTGCTCATGATCTGATCCGCCTCACCGACGCTGACGCCGTCCAGGAGGACCGCCACGTCCAGGGACACGTCCTGCCCGAGGTCCGTGATCCCGGGGATGCCGACCGCCGCGGGCACCGCCTCCAGACAGGCGTTCGGGTCCGCCGGCTCGATGGTCTGTGCGCTGGTCGCGCGCGCGACGCCAGCGTAGGAGGAGCCGGAGGTGACCGAGAACGGCAGCACCCGCACTTTGTAGGGGCCGGTGCCATGGGCGGTGGTGTGCTTGATCACCACCTGCTCGTTGCCGCCGTCATTGGCCGAGCGGGCGGCCTCGGTGCCATCGGGATAGTAGACGTAGAGGTCATAGTCGTCGCCCTCGATCTCGCTGGTGATCGCGACGGCGAAGCGATAGTTCACCGGCAGGTTGACGGTGAGGTTGAAGGCGTCGCAGGTGGGGTTGCCGGGGAAGAGACACCCCAGCTGGTTCGGGACTCCGAGGGTGTAGGGCCCGCCGGTCCAGGTGGCGGACACGTTGGGCGGGGCTACCGTGCCCGTGCTGGGCTGTGCGGCGTGGGCTGCGGGGGTGCCGAGCAGAGCTCCGGCAATCAGACAACTCAGAGCAAAACGATGGCGGTTCATGAAATGATCCTCCTCTCCTAACGAATTTGGGCGCTTTGCAAGGGTAGTGCCACTACTGAGCGGCAGCTCCTTTTATCAGTCCGGTGCGCGAGGAGGACGGGGACGAGCCGTGCCCAGTCAGGGACGCATGGGACGGAGGTGCAGATCGGTGAGCTCGGCGGTACGCGGCAGCGACAGGGCGTGGACCACGGCCGAGGCGACATCATCCGGCTGCAGGAAGCGCTCCGGCTCGTAGGTCTTGCCTTCGAAGCGGTGCACCTCGGCCTGCATGGAGGTGGCGGTCCGCCCCGGGAAGACGGTGAGGACCCGCACCCCCCGGCGGTTGACCTCCTCCCGCAGGCTGTCGGCCAGCGCGCTCAGGCCGTGCTTGGTGGCCGCGTAGCCGCCGAAGCCGGCCCGCCCGGGGTGATGCCCGGCGCTGGAGTTGACGAAAACGACCTGCCCCTGGCGCGCCGTCAGGGAGGGGAGGAGAGTCTGGGTGAGGAGGTAGGGGACGCGCACGTTCACCCGGTATTGGCGGTCCAGGTCCTCCACCGGCGCGTGCTCCAGGTCCCCGCCCCGGAACAGGCCGATGGCGTGGACCAGGACGTCGACTCCCCCGAAGAGCTCCTCCGCGTGGGCGGCCATGGCCCGGAGCTGCGCGTCGTCCTCGAGGTCGGCGCGATGGACCTCCACCGAAAGCGCGTGCTTCAGCGTCCTGAGGGACAGATCCTCCAGCCGCCCGTTGTCGCGGCCGGTGAGGAAGAGCCGCATCCCCTCGTTGGCAAGGGCGAGGCTGATGGCGGCACCGATGCCCCCGGTCGCCCCGGTCACCAGGGCGACCTTGCCGCTCAGCTCGCTCACGACGACGCCTCCGGCTCCAGCTCGCGCAGCAGCTCCACCTCCAGCAGGGCCTCGCAGACCTCCCGCACGGCGGCGAAGGACATCCCGGACCGGTCGGCGATGTCCAGCAGGGTGTGCCGCCCATCCGATAGATTGAGCACCCAGAGCAGGGCCATCTCCCTCTCCCTCCCCTTCTCGTCGCCGCCCAGGGTCCGGTAGAGCCCCCGCCGCCCGAGCTGCGGCTCGCACTTGGGATTCAGGTTGAGGAAACGGCCGTTCCCCTCCAGGACGTCCACCACCGAGAGGTAGGTGCGGAGCGATCCGGCGAGGGCCTCCGGCCGCACGAAGTCCAGGTTGTCCCCCGAGGTGTGGTACTCGGAGTAGCGGCCGTAGGGGGTACGGGTGAGCGAGCCGACGGGCAGGTCGAACCCGGGCGAGCAGTATTGCCGCTCGTCGTAGCCGAAGGGGATGAACTCGGCGACGCCATGCTCCTCCCCCGAGTCCCGCAGCACCCTCGTCACCGCGCGGTCGATCTCAGCATCGCCCTGCCGGCTCCGCTTGTAATGGAAGTGCCCCGGGTCCCCCAAGTTGGCCGCCACCAGGCCGTGGGCGATCCGCCCCGCCCGCTCCTCGTTGCGCGACAGCCAGACGATGGAGCCGATGGTGCCGGGGATGAAGACGAACCGGTACGAGTAGCGCAGCCGCAGGCCCGCCAGCTCCCGCGCCAGGAAGGAGGCGACCGCGATCCCCGACAGGTTGTCGTTGGCGAGCGACGGATGGCAGACGTGGCAGGAGATCAGGACCTCGCCCTCCGTCTCCCCCGGCAGGAAGCACTCGCCGTAGGTCAGCGACCCGTCGGCCAGGGTGGAGTCGATACAGACCTCGTACTCCCCCTCCTGGAGGGAGAGGAGCTGGTGGTGGCTCAGACAGAAGCCCCAGGTCTCCCGGTAATAGGAGGTGCGGTAGGGGATGCGGTCCGGCTGCTCGGGAAGCGTGAAGAGGTGCGGGCGCAGCGCGTCCAGCGAGAGCTTCTCGTGCACCGGCGCGCTGTAGTTGAGGACGTGGAGGTTGGAGCGCCGGAAATCCACCACCCTCTCGCCCCGCGGGTCCTTGATCCAGGCGTCCCGGATGTTCCACTCCTTGGGCACGGTCCAGTCGAAGGCCGGCGTGCCGGTGGGGACCTCGTGGACCTGGAGCGGGATCCTCTCCCCCACCATTCTCAAAGTCTGGCGGACGCCGTCGCCGGTGATGCTGCGGCAGATGGGGTAGGCCTCGGCGATGAAGCCGTGCATCTCCGCCCCCAGGGCCTGGGCGTCGAAGCCGCGCAGCCGCTCGCCGACCCCTGTAGGCCCTGTAGACAGCGTGGGCATCAGGCCTCGAACCGCGGCAGGTCGAGGTCCTTGTCCGCGATCACCGTCACGGGCAGGGGCCAGGGGATGCCTAACGCGGGGTCGTCATACCGGTAACCGCGGGCGAGCTCCGGCGCGTACATCTCGGAGATCTGATAGAAGATCTCGGTCCCGTCCTCCAGCGTCTGGAAGCCGTGCGCCATCCCTTTGGGGATGTAGAGCTGGTTGCCCGCCTCGGCCGACAGCACCACGGCGAAGTGCCGGCCGTAGGTCGGCGAGCCGGGACGGACGTCGACGATGGCGTCGAAGATGGCGCCGCGGGTGCAGCGCACCAGCTTCGCCTCCTCGCGGGGCGCGATCTGGAAGTGGAGCCCGCGTAGCGTCCCCTTGCGGTGGTTGTACGAGACGCTGCACTGCGCCACCGAGGGATCGATGCCGTGGGCCTGGAGCTCGTCCCGGCAGAAGGTGCGGGCGAAGAACCCCCGGTCGTCGGTGAAGCGCTCCGGCTCCAGGACCCAGGCGCCGGCGAGGTCGGTCTCCCGGAAGATCACGACAGGACCCGCACCTCGGGGATGGCGACCACGAACTTCCCAGCCCAGGAGCGGACGTCGGCCATCTGCTCCATGATCTCGTCCTTCAAGTTCCAGGGGAGGATCAGCACGTAGTCGGGCCGGGTCTCCCGGATGCGGTCCGGGCCGAGGATGGGGACGCGCGTCCCGGGCAGGAACCGCCCCTGCTTGTGCGGGCTCCGGTCGACCGTGTAGTCGAGGAAGTCGGGGCCGATGCCGCAGTAGTTGAGCAGCGTGTTCCCCTTGGCCGGCGCGCCATAGCCCACGATCGTCCGCCCCTCCTCCTTGGCCTCTACCAGGAAGCGCAGGAGCTGGCGCTTGACCCGCCGGACCCGCTCGGCGAAGGCCTGGTAGGGCCCGGAGGTCTCCAGTCCCGCGGCCTGCTCGCGCGCCAGCAGCTCCGTCGCCCTCTCCGTGGGCTGGCCGGCGCCGTCGGAGCACCGGGCGAAGACCCGCAGCGATCCCCCATGGGTGGGCAGCTCCTCGACGTCCACGACGGTGAGGCCGTGGTGGGCGAAGACCCGCCGGACCGCCGACAGCGAGAAGTAGGAGAAGTGCTCGTGATAGATGGTGTCGAACTGGTCTTCCTCCATGAGCCGCAGCAGGTGCGGGAACTCCATGGTGAGGACGCCGCCGGGCGCGAGCAATGTCGCGAGACCCTGGACGAAGTCGTTCAGGTCCGGCACATGGGCGAGGACGTTGTTGCCCACCAGCAGGTCGGCCCGCCTCTCCCCGGCGGCCAGCTCCCGGGCCAGCTCGGTACCGAAGAAGCGGACCACGGTGGGGATGCCCAGCTCCTCCGCCGCCTTGGCGACGTTGCCCGCCGGCTCGACGCCGAGCACCGGCACCCCCCGCTCCTTGAAGAAACGCAGCAGGTAGCCGTCGTTGCTGGCGATCTCCACCACCAGGCTGTCCGGCCCGAGGCCGAAGCGGGGGATCATCGCCTCGGCGTAGCGCTGGGCGTGGCGCAGCCAGCTCTCCGAGTAGGAGGAGAAATAGGCGTAGTCGGAGAAGATCGTCTCCGGCGACGCCGCCTCCGGGAGCTGGACGAGCCAGCACCCCTCGCAGACGTAGACGTGGAGCGGATAGAACGTCTCGGCCTTCTGCAGGTCCGCCGGCTCGACGTAGGAGTTGGCGAGCGGCTGGACCCCGAGGTCGGCGAAGGTGAGGGCGAGGGGGCGGCCGCAGAAGCGGCAGGCCGGGGTCACCAGATCTTCCAGGGCGGGTTCTCCTGCTTCCAGACCGCGTTCAGGTGCAGATAGTCGCGGTAGGTGTCCATGGGGTGCCAGTAGCCCTCGTGCAGGTGGACCGAGAGCTGGCCGTCGCGGGCGAGCTTCTGAAGCGGCTGCTGCTCCAGGAAGAGCTGCGAGTCGTCGTCCAGGTAGTCGAAGACCTCGCGCTGGAAGACGAAGAAGCCGCCGGAGACCACGCCCGACGCCACCGGCTTCTCGGCGAACTCGCGGACGCGGGTGCCGTCCACCTCCATCTCGCCGTAGCGGGATGTGGGGCGGACGCCGGTCACCGTGGCGATCCGCCCCTGCGACCAATGGAAGTCGAGCAGCGCGTCGATGTCCACGTTGCCCACCGCGTCCCCGTACGTGAAACAGAAGGTGGGCGCGTCCACGTACTGGCGGACCCGGCGCAGGCGGGCGCCGGTGGCGGTGTCGAGGCCGGTCTCGGCGCAGGTGACGCGCCAGCTCTCGGAGCCGAGGTCGTTGTGGAACTCGAGCGGGCGGCTGCCGTCCATGGAGAGGGTGAAGTCGCCCAGCATCTCCTTGTAACGCAGGAAGTACTGCTTGATCTCCCAACCCTTGTAGCCGAGGCAGAGGACGAAGCGGTCCAGCCCGAAGACGCTGTAGGTCTTCATGATGTGCCAGAGGATCGGCCGCTCGCCGATCTCCACCATGGGCTTGGGCCGGTACTCGGTCTCCTCGCGCAGCCGCGTACCCTGGCCGCCGCAGAGGATCACTACCGGCATGTCACGCTTCGCGGGCCTGGTCATCCGTTCCATCTCCTGGCGGGATTCTATCGTCTACAGATAGCCCAGCGACTTGAGCTTCTCGATCTCCTGACGGTTCAGCTCCTCGCCGCGCCCCGCGCCCGACAGCCCCTTGGCAAGCCCCAACGCTTCATAGCTGTCGATCGAGCGCAACGGGTGCCGGCGGACGAACTCGGGGTCCAGCGCGTCGAGCATCGGCTTGCCGGGGATGTCCTTCGGCACCGGCAGCCCCAGCAGGTAGAGGACCGTGGGAAACACGTCGTAGATGTCCTTCCCCTGGAGAGACACACCCGGGCGCACCGGTCCCCCCTGCATCAGGAGGATGCCCGGGGGGCCGTGCCGGTGCTGGCTATAGAAGTTGCCATGCAGGATGGTGGGGGCATGGCCGTGATCCGAGGCGACGATGACCACCGTGTCCGGCCCGACCGTCGCCATCAGCCGCTTCAGGAACGCGTCGAAGTCGCGGTGGAGCTTCGGGATGCGGTCGCCGTTCTCGTCCATCCCCTCCTTCGTCACCCGCAGGAAGTACTCCGGCTGGAGCCACTTCCAGTACCAGTGCTGGAAGCTGTCGGGCTCGTGGGTATAGAAGTTGAGGAAGCGCGGCTGCGGGTATCGCCCCAGCAGATCGAACAGCGCCGCCGACTGCCAGTAGAAGTCGTCCCGGTCGAGGTAGGGCCGCACCTGCCGGAAGAGCCGTGCCGGCTGGATGAAGACCTCGGCGTCCTCGAGGCTCTTGCCGCCGGGGAGCTGGGCGAAGCCGTCCAGGCCGTAGGAGAGGAAGAAGCTCTCGGGGTGGGAGGGCTTGAGCGCCGGCACGGAGTAGAGGTAGCCGTCCACCAAGCCGAGGGAGAGCCCGGCGTGGTCGACGATCTCCCAGATCGGCACGGTGCGCTGCGAGAACCGGGTGACGAGGGTCTGGTGCGCCAGCCCGACCTTACCCGCGAGGTCCGCCAGCTCCTTGAAGTAGGAGCGGTGGACCGGGAAGAGCCCTGCCGAGGCCATGCCCGGCAGCTCGACGCGATAGAAGTCGTGGATGCCGTGGCGCACCGGCTCCGTCCCCGAGTAGATGGAGGCCCAGATCACCGCCGAGTTGGAGTCGTGGATGGTGGCGAGCGGCCCGGTGGCGCCATGACGGACCATGCCGGCGAACGTCGGGAGCTGCCCCTTGTCGATGAGCGGGCGGATCACCCGCCAGTCGGCGCCGTCGAAGCCGACGAGGACCACCTTGAGCCCCGTCTCCGCCCCCTGGATCTTCGGCGCCTCCGCGGCAGCCTTCTCCTCCTCCACCTCGGGCCGCCCGGTATACAGCGGAGCCGCGGCATGGATTACCAGCCCGAGCAGGAGGGCCGAGACCGCCACCGGCACCAGCCGCCGCCCCAGCCGGGCGAACAGCCGCGCCAGCAGCCACGAGACCAGGGCAGACCCCAGCGCCACCAGCAAGGCGACGAGCGCCACATAGCCGAGCATGCCCGCCGGACCCGACGGGTGACCGATGGGGACCTCCTCATAGGTGATCCCATAGAGGAAGAAGGCCGTCCAGAACACAGAATTGAAGACGAAGAGCCCCGGCCACAGGGAGATCCGCCCAGTCTCTCCTCCATCCCGCCGGCGCACCCGGGAGAGGATCCGGACGGCCACGTGCGCGCCGGCGAAGAACACCATCGCCCACACCCCGTACAGCAGGATGAAGACCACGAACGTCACCAGCGCATCGCGGGTGGAGCCGAGCTGGTTGTAGAGGACATGGACGAGGGACAGGACCATCCCGTAGAAGGCCGCGCCATAGAGGAACCCTCCCAGGCAGACCGAACGTAGTGGCTTCATGATGGAGCGAGAGGCTTCACGGATTCTCTGGAGGGACCGTCCCGACCGTCCCAGACGCTAGCAGATCACGCCGCGGCGCGACAAGGGGCGGGGGCGGCCGGGGTTGGGGTCCGATGGCCCGGCGCAGGCGACTGGCAGCGTGGCCGGGGGGAGGGTGGAGCGCACACGAAGGAGCTGAGCAGGGCCATCCGACCCCAGCCCCGGCCGGGGGGCTCAGCCGATCCGCGCCCCGAGCGTCTCGCGCAACGCCGTGGACAGCGCCGGCAGGAACTCCTGGTTGGTGTTGATGAAGAAGTGGCCGCCCAGGAACACCCGCACGGCGACCGGCCGGGCGCTGTGCTTCTGCCAGGCGTCCAGCTCCTCCCGGGTGACCTCGGGGTCGGACAGGCCGCCGAACACCCGGATCGGAATCTCGAACGGCGGCTCCTCCGGACAGACATAGTTCTCCACCACCGCGAAGTCGGCCCGCATGATCGGGAGCACCATCTCCATGAGATCGTGGTTCGCGACCAGCTCATCGGTGAGGTCGAACTGGTCGCGCAGCGTGGCGATGAACTCGGCGTCGGAGAGATGGGCGATGCGGGGGCGGCGCCGCGCCAGGTGGGGGGCGGGCAGCCCGGAGAGCAGGAGCGCCTCGGGGAGCGGCCTCCCCCGCCGCCGCAGCTCGCGCGCCAGCTCGAAGGCGGCCAGGGCCCCGAAGCTGTGGCCGAAGAAGGCGTACGGCCGCCCGGTGTCGAGCCGGTCCGCCAGGTCGCGGGCGAGCGGCTCGGCGTGCTCGTACGGCTTCTCCGAGAAACGCGACTCCCTTCCCGGGATCTGCACCGGGACGAGCTCGATACCGGGCGGGAGGGACTTCGCCCAGCGACGGTACCCCATCGCCCCCGAGCCGCCATAGGGAAAACAGAACAGACGCACCATGTCATCGCCTCCGCGCTCCGGGCTCCCCCGGAGCGCGGGCGATTCTACACGGCTGTGAGGGCAGGGGCGCCTCAGCGCCGGCCGACCGCCTCCCAGAAGTCCTTCTCATAAGCCTGGAGCAGGCGGGCCGAGCGCTTGATCTCCCGCGGCTCGGCACCCTTGTCCAGACCGGCGGCGATCACCGCCAGGGCCTCAGGCTCGAACGTCGGGGGGAGGCCGGAGAAGAAGTCGAAGAACGCGGTTTGCTCGGCGGTCATGCCGTAGCGGTTG
>DASPJI010000541.1:0-3355 GCA_035628695.1 Thermoanaerobaculia bacterium
CAGACCGGCTATGTCTCCAACTACGCGCTGGTGCTGGCGGCCGGCGTCTTCGCGCTGGTCTGCGTCTATATGGTGCTGCGGCTCACCTGAGCCGGAGCCCTGAGTTGCCTCCGGGGGGAGTCATGTTCGACTGGGTCCACCAAGTGCCGATCCTCTCCATCATCTGCTACGTGCCGCTGGTGGGTGCGTTGATCGTCATCTTCGGGATCAAGGGGGAGAAGCGGGCGCTCATCCGCAAGTTCGCCACCGGCGTCGCCTTCCTGGACTTCCTGATCTCGATCCCCCTCTGGTTCGCCTTCGATCGCAATGGCGAGGGGGGGGAGCTCTTCCAGTTCCAGGAGAAGGTGCCCTGGATCGAGGCGATCGGCGTCGATTACTGGTTCGGCATCGATGGCATCGCCCTGCTGCTGGTGCTCCTCACTACGCTCCTGGGAGCCCTCGCGTTCCTCTCCTCCTGGAGCGCGATCGCCGTCCGCGAGAAGGAGTACTACGTCTTCATGCTCCTCCTCCAGACCGGCATGCTGGGCGTGTTCATGGCCCTGGACTTCTTCCTCTTCTATGTCTTCTGGGAGGTCATGCTGGTGCCGATGTACTTCCTCATCGGCATCTGGGGCGGGCCGCGCCGGCTCTACGCGGCGATCAAGTTCTTCCTCTATACCCTGGCCGGTTCGGTGCTGATGCTGCTGGGTATCCTGGCCCTCTACTTCTTCAACGCCGGCGGCCTGCTGGGATGGCAAGGACTGGGCAATGATCCGACCTTCTCGATCCTGCGGTTCCACGAGATCGGCGCCCTGATCCCCCCCGACCTCCAGATCTGGATCTTCCTGGCCTTCTTCGTCGGCTTCGCCGTCAAGGTGCCGATGTTCCCGTTCCACACCTGGCTCCCCGACGCTCACGTCGAGGCGCCGACGGCGGGTTCGGTGATCCTGGCCGGCGTCCTGCTCAAGATGGGCACCTACGGCTTCGTGCGCTTCTCGCTGCCCATCCTGCCCGAGGCCACGCTGGAGCTCCTGCCCTGGATGGCCGGGCTGTCCATCGTCGGCATCCTCTATGGAGCGATGTGCGCGATGGCCCAGAAGGACATGAAGAAGCTGGTGGCCTATTCGTCGGTGAGCCACCTCGGGTTCGTCATGCTGGGGCTCTTCGCCCTGAACGGCCCGGGCCTCAACGGCGCCGTGCTGCAGATGATCAACCACGGCCTGTCGACCGGCGCGCTCTTCCTCCTGGTGGGCGTCCTCTACGAGCGCCGCCACACGCGCCTGATCGCCGACTTCGGCGGCCTCTCCGCGGTGATGCCCCTGTATGCCACCATCTTCCTGATCATCACCATGTCCTCCATCGGCCTGCCGACGCTCAACGGCTTCGTCGGCGAGTTCACCATTCTGGTAGGCGCGTTCAACCGCGCGTGGTGGTGGGCGCTCCTCGCCACGCTGGGCATCGTCCTCGGCGCCGCCTACATGCTCTGGCTGTACCAGCGGGTCTTCTTCGGCCCGCTCGCCAACCCCGAGAACCAGAAGCTCCGTGACCTGGACCGCCGCGAGCTGCTGTACCTGGTGCCGATCGTCCTGCTCTGCTTCTGGATCGGCCTCTACCCGCGGCCGTTCTTCGAGGTAATTCGGAAGCCGGTGGATTACGTGGTCGCCAAGGTCGACGGTAGCCTGGGGGACACGGCCGTTGCCACGGCGGGGCGGAGATAGGCGATGCTCCCCACCGTACAGGACGTGCTCCCGCTCTTCCCGGAGATCCTGCTCGCCGGGGCGGGCCTGCTGCTCCTGCTCGTGGGCACCATCGGCCCGGGCCTGCCGAACCGGGGCGCCGCCATGGTCTCCGTCGCCGCCCTGGTCCTCACCGGCTTCCTGCTGTTCCGGGTCCGCGAGGTCGTCCCCGACGGCACGCTGATCCTCGGCGGCTCGTTCGTCCTCGACGGCTTCTCCTTCTTCTGGAAGCTGCTGGCGCTGATGGGGACGGGGCTCACGGTCCTCCTCTCCGTCCGCTTCGTGGAAGAGGCCCGCTACCGCGGCACCGAGCTCTACTCCCTGCTGCTCCTCGCCACCGCCGGCACGATGTTCATGGCCAGCGGCTACACCCTGCTGACCATCTGGATCTCGCTCGAGACCATGGCGCTGGCGAGCTACGTCCTCGCCGGCTACTTCAAGCGCGAGCGGCGCTCGGCCGAGGCGGCGCTCAAGTACTTCATCCTCGGGGCGCTGTCGAGCGGCATCCTGCTCTACGGCATCTCGCTCCTCTACGGAGCCGCCGGGACGGTGCAGCTCGCCGATCTCTCCATCGCGCTGGGCAGGGCCCGGGACAACCCGCTGGTCCCCCTGGGATGGCTCCTCCTCGCCGCCGGCCTCTTCTTCAAGGTGGCGGCGGTGCCCTTCCACGTCTGGGCGCCGGACGTCTACGTGGGGGCGCCGACGCCGGTGACCGGCTGGCTGGCGGTGGTCTCGAAGTCCGCCTCCTTCGCCATCCTGCTGCGCATCTTCTACGAGGGGCTGGGGACGCTGAAGCCCGACTGGCAATGGGTCGTCGCCCTGGTGGCGGCGGCCACCATGATCTGGGGGAACCTGGCGGCCCTGACCCAGCAGAACGTCAAGCGGATGCTGGCCTACAGCTCCATCGCCCACGCCGGCTACGTGCTCATCGGCGTGCTGGCGGTGTCGGAGATCGGCCTCTGGTCGGTGCTCTTCTACCTGCTGGCCTACACCTTCATCACCCTGGGGGCCTTCGGCACGGTGATCCTGCTCGAGCGCCGCGAGTACGCCGGCGAGACCGTGGCCGACTACGCCGGCCTGTCGCGGCGCTCGCCGTTCCTGGCGGCGATGATGCTCGTCTTCCTCCTCGCGCTGACGGGCATCCCCCCCACCGGCGGCTTCGTCGGCAAGGTGTACCTGTTCGCGGCGGCGGTCGAGGCGGGCTGGTCCTGGGTGGCGGTCATCGGCGTGGTCACCAGCGCGGTGTCGCTCTACTACTACGCCCAGATCGTCGTCCACATGTACCTCAAGGACTCCGAGCTGGCCACGCCGGTCCCCCTGCGCGCCCCATCTGTCGTCGGGGTGATCGGCTTCTGCGCCTTCGTCACCCTGCTGCTGGGGATCGTGCCCGGCCCCTTCATCGAGCTGGCGAAGGACAGCCTCCTGCGGTTGCCGTAGAATAGGGAGAGGGGGGCGGCATTCCCGTCGGTCTCGCCGGGGGAGGGGGGGTGCCGAATGGGCAGACCGGCACCGGGGGAATGCCGGACTGGCAGGTCTTGTTGCCTCTCTCAGGCGTCCTCTGTCAGTGACGTCGGCGTCCACTTTCTACCCCGCCCAGGGGACGATCCCGCGTCCTCTTTTGTCCCCCCATCCGTTGGCAC
>DASPJI010000542.1:0-9194 GCA_035628695.1 Thermoanaerobaculia bacterium
CCTGGCGGACATCGGGGTGGACGTCGTCGCCACCGGCTTCCTCGGCGCGGACAACGCCCAGCCGTTCGAGGAGACGTTCGCGAGCCAGGGGATCGCCGACCACTTCGTCCGCGTCGACGGCGCCACCCGCGTCGGCCTCAAGATCGTCGACCCCGGAACGCAGCAGGCGACCGACATCAACTTCCCCGGCCTCACCCCCCGGCCGGAGCAGATCGAGGAGCTCCTCGGCCGGATCGCCGGGCTCGCCGGGCCGGACCGCTGGTTCGTGCTCAGCGGCAGCGTCCCCCCGGGGGTGCCGGACGGCCTCTACGCCCGGATCATCGAAACGGTCCACAAGAAGAAGGGGCACGTGGTGCTGGACACCAGCGGCCGGCCGCTGCGCGAGGCGATCGCCGCCCGGCCCGAGGTGATGAAGCCGAACGCGGACGAGCTGAGCGAGCTCGCGGGGCGCGCCCTGGAGACGACCGCCGAGCTGCGCGCCGCCGGCGAGCTGCTGCTGGACGGCGGCGTGCAGCGGGTGGTGGTGTCGATGGGCGCCGGCGGCGCGCTCTTCGTGGAGGACGGCGAGGCCTTGCTGGCCCGGCCCCCCCGGGTGGAGGTGCGGAGCACCGTCGGGGCGGGCGACGCCATGGTGGCCGGCCTCCTCTTCGCCACGACCCAGGGGCTGCCGCTGGCGGAGGTGGCGCGGACCGCCACCGCCGCCGGCGCCTACGCGGTGACCCGGATCGGCTCCGGGGTCGAGGACCCGGCCGCCTGGCGCGAGCTGATGGCCGAGGTCGTGATCGAACCTCTGACGGGACGGAGCTGAACCATGACGAAGCGGATCGCGAGCATCAACTCCTGGTCGACCAGCCGGCGGCCGGCCCTCCGGAGCCCGATCTCCTCCCTGATGACAGACCGCGCCTCAACGTGTCGCATCTCCAGCTAGAGCCCCTCCACTTTCCTCGAGACCAATCTATGGAGGGGCCTGCGGACGCGCGCTGTTGCGCATCCCATTTTCCAGCAGGAGATCCGACCCATGCGAAGCGCAAGGCTCCTCACGGCCTTCATCCTCACCATTCTTATCCTCCTGGCCGCGCCGGGCGCCGACGCCGCCCCCCGCCGGGACGGCAACGATCCCCAGCCGCTCTTCGTGCTCGACAAGGCGGCACCGGGGAGGGGCAGCCTGCCGCTGCTGCCCAACTCCAGCGAGGAGATCGTCATCCAGGTGAATCCCACCGACGTCGCCGCGAATCCATCGTCGTTCCTGATCGATCTCCCCGATCACGGCCTCATGGAGGCCGTGCGTACGAGCTTCGTCAGCTACCGGCCGGACTGGAAGAACTGGTTCGGCACTTTGCGGTACGCCAGCGGCAAGCAGGAGACGGGCTCGATCCACATCGGCTTCCATGGCGCCACGATCACGGCCTCCATCCAGCTCGACGAGGGCGTCTTCTATCGCATCGTCGGCGGCCACGGGGAGAGCCACCGGCTGGTTCGTCTCGACACCGAGAAGACCCCGCCATCGTGCGGCCTGGCAACCCCGGAGGATGCCGGCGATGCGCCGCTCCCCCTGGTCAAGCCGCGTCACGGCAAGGCCGCCCTGCCGGTCACCGAGAAGATCCTCTCCTGCTCCGCCAACCCCCGGATCGACGTGCTCGCCGTCTATCCGGCCAAGGCTCCGGCGGGGAGCGGCTCGCTGGTCGGGTACTTCGACATGACCGCCGCCCAGGAGAGCGCCTTCGTCACCTTCGTCCAGAACTCCATCTCCAGGGCCAACCAGGTCTTCGCCAACAGCGGGATCAACGCCTGGTACAACCTGGTGGGCGTCGTGCCGCTCATCAACCAGGACGTCACGAGCGATCCGCCGCTGCCGTCCACCGGCCTGCGGGCGGGCCTCGACTGGATGAACCAGCGCCATACCGAGCTGAGGAACCTCCGCGACGCCTTCGGCGCCGACGTCGTCACGGTCTACATCCCCTTCGCGTGGCAGGGGACCGCGAACACCGCCGACCGGGCTTGCGGTATGGCCAACCTGCCGCGGACCAACGACGCCACGTTCGAGTCGGCCTACGGCGTCGTGTCCCAAGCTCTGGACCAGCGCGCCTTCACCGTCAACCGCGACACCTGCGGCCTGGACGACTTCACCCTGGGCCACGAGATCGGCCACAACTACGGCATGCGTCATCACGACGACCCGTTCAACGTGTCGTTGTACGTCTACCCCTGGGCCAAGGGCTTCGTCTTCAATGATCCGTCGTCCGGGCAGATGAGAGCCACGATGATGGGGTGCAACTGCCCGGCCGGCGGCTGTGTCGCGGGGACCAACCCGGTCTGCAACCGGGTCCCTTATCTTTCGGATCCCGACAAGATCTACAACAGCCAGGCGGGCGTGTTCATGGGCGCTCGTGACGTCAACGGCAACGACACCCATCACAACGCGCGGGTGGCCTGCGATCGGGTCACGGGCTTTTCCAACTTCCGGGCACAGAGCTCGAACACTCCGCCCAACGCCAACTTCACGGTCTCCTGCACCGGCAACGGCCGCACCTGCTCCTTCAATGCCGGCTCCAGCACCGACAACGCGGCGATCCCGTCGAACAACTATTGGTGGGACTTCGGAGACAACACGGGCATCGTCCGCACCGGCAGCACCACCACCCACACGTATGCCTCTGCCGGCACCTATCGGGTGCATCTCGTGGTGAAGGACAGCGGCGGCCAGACCAACGTCGAGACGGGGACGGCGAGCCCGCCCTCGCCGAGCTACGAGGGCTACCACGAGAGCTCCTCGTGCAGCATGATCTCCGGCTGGGCGTGGGACCAGACCCTTCCCAACGGAGCGATCAACGTCAACATCATCCGCGACGGCGTCAGCATCGCGTCCGTGCCGGCGAACCAGTTCCGTCAGGACCTCCTCAACGCCGGCAAGGGGAACGGCTATCACGGCTTCGGCTACGTGCCCAACAGCTCGTGGTTCGACGGCCAGTGGCACAGCGTCGGCGTGCGCTACGGCGGTACGAACACTTACCTCAACGGCAGCCCGCTGCCGATCCCGATCATCTGCGGCGCGAAGATGTTCCCCGGTCTCACTCCCGACCAGAACAGCTCCACTGGCGGCCAGGTCTACTCCGTGGGCACGGAGTTCAGCTCCAGCCAATGGGGTGGCCAGATCACCAAGATCGGGTTCTATCGCGCGGCAGGAGAGACGGGCTCCAACACCCTCCACCTCGCGACGAACAGCGGCGCCGATCTCAGAACCGTGCCGACGAGCTGCTCCTCCGCGGGATGGTGCTGGGTCTCGATCACGCCGTACCCCGTCAACGCCGGGACCCACTACCGCGTCTGGGTCAACACCAACACCCAGCAGGTCAAGACCCCTTGCGGCCTCACCACGAGCGGCCTGACCAACGGCCCCCTGACCGCGCACCAGGGCCTCTGGAGCGCCGGTAACACCGCCCCGACCACCGGGAGCTGCAGCAACTTCTTCGTCGACGTGCAGTTCGATATGTAACGGTGCCCGTTCGGGTCCCGTCATCAGACGGGACCCGAACGCGCTCCGCGGTGCCGTGAGCACCTACTCCTTGTAGACGGCCGGCGTCATGCCGGCTGCCCCTCAAGGAGATGAAGTCATGAAAAGCTCCGCCCTCGCCTTCGTCCTCTTCGCCCTCGTCGCTCTGGTCCCCTGTCCGCAGCTCCTGGCCGCCGAGGATGTCTCGGGCTTCCTGGCCACCCTGCCGCAGACCGAGGCCCCCACCGTCGATGCCCCCGCTATCGAGGGAGCGCCCGACCCCACGTTCCTCCAGACGATCATCTACTGCAACAGCCACTCTGAATGCCCGGCGGGCAAGCTGTGCTGCTACCCCTGCGGTATCGACGGCTGCCAGAACCGGTGTCTGACGCCGGTCAAGGGGCGCTGCCCGCTCTTCGTGTAGGAGCCTCCAGCGGCAAGCGGGAGGAGACAGTCCCTCAGAGCTCGATCTCCTCCCCCTCCGCCAGCACCCGGAAGCCCCGCCTCTCGATGACCCTGCGAGCGGAGCTGTTCACGTCGAGGGCGGGGTTGGAGTGGTTGAGGTGGGTGAACCAGACCCGGACCTTGCCGGCCTTGACCAGCGGCTCCAGGAGGTCCATGGAGTCGGTGATGAGCGGGTGCTTGATCTTGGTGACGTCGCGGTCCGGCAACTCGTCGGGGGAGTAGAAGGTGGCGTCGAGCAGGGCGAAGTCGATCTTCTCCGCCTCCAGCACCTCCGGCAGCGGCCGGGCCCACTCGCGCCAGGAGTCGGTGTCCGGGACGTAGAGCAGGGCCTTCTTCGGCCCGCGGATCACGAACGCCATGGTGTCCGAGTACTCGTCCCGGTGCGGCACCTGGAGCGGCGTCACCGTGAGCCCCCCGTCCAGCTCGAAGGGCGTCCCGGGGCGGACCTCGCGCAGGGCGATGTTCCCCAGCTTGACCAACTGGCTCCACGGGCCACTGGTCCGCAGGTACTCCGCCATGCGCGGCGTCACGTAGACGGGGATGTCCTTGGTGTTCAGGCTCTCGAACCCGAAGTGGGCGAGCCCCAGGTAGTGGCCGATGTGGGCGTGGGTGAGGAGCACGCCGTCGACCGGCGCGCGGTCCACCTTGCCCGCGGGATGGCGGCGGGTCCGGTGGATCCTCTCGATCTGGGCCGGCAGGTCCGGCGTCGCGTCCACCAGGTAATCCCGTCCGCCGGCCCGGAGGAGCAGGCTCGCCACGTGGCGTCGCAGGGCCGGGCTTTTCCGTGCCGCCGCGCAGCGGGAGCAGTCGCAACCCGTCTGCGGCATGCCGCCGTCCTGCACCGTTCCCAGGGCGACCACCCGCGCGCCCGGACTGGCGGCCGGGGCCCAGGCGACGAGCGACTGCAGCACGGATTCGAGCTGCTGGGTGACCGAGGCCGAGGCGCCGCCCAGGTCTTCGACGACCTTGCCGTCCGCGTCGAGGACGAGGTGCCGCGGAACGCCTTCGCCGAGGATCCGTTTGCTCTCCTCCGTGGCAAGGCTCTGCTCGAACCGGAATGGACGCTGCTGCAGGAAGCCGTCGACCTGCTCGGCGGTGTCGCTCGCGACGGCCAGGAAACGGACCGGAGCACCGGCATACTTCTCGGCGAGCCGGTTGAGATCCGGGAGCTCCTCGACGCAGGGAACACACCAGGTGGCCCAGGAGCTCAGGACAACGACCGAGCCCTTGAGCTGGCTGATGCGCCAGCCCTTGCCGTCCAGGGCCGTCACCGCGAAATCCGGCAGCGCCTCCCCCCGGACCACACGCGCAGCGATGGTCTCGGACCACTGGTACAGGAGGATGTTGTACGCCGGCAGGAGGCGAAGCTCCAGCGGGGTCTTGGCATCGGAGCCCCTCTCGAGGTGAAGGTTGATGCTGACGGAGAGCACCCCGGACTCCTCCTGACGGAGCGGCAGCGTCACGATCGCCACTCCCTTCTCCTTCTGGGGAAGGAGAAGCCAGCAGGCGTAGTCGGCTTCCTTCTTCTTGCCACAGACCAGCTCGACGGCCTGGGCGCCCGGAGCCTCGGGGATGGCTGCCCTCCGCGGCTCCTGGATGGGCAGCCGCCGGGCGGGCCCGAAGTCCGGCAGCCCGGGCTGCAGGGAGATCGCGCGGTAGGGCTCTCCGGCTCCGGCCGGCCGCCCGGGCTGGAGCAGGCAGAGGACTGCGAACCAAAAGAGGGCTGCGCTTCTCTTCATCGGAGTCGTCCTCCCTGGGCTGGAGAGGCCTTCATGAACAATGTTAGCAGGATGACAGCCGCCGGAAGAGACAGTCGTACTAGTACACTTGTCTCCCTATGGCTCCCCGGATCGTCCTCGACACCTCTGCCGTGATCGCGGTGATCACCAATGAAGCTCACAAGCCGGAGTTGGTCCGGGTCACCCGCGGGATGGAGTTACTGGCACCATCGTCCCTCCCGGCGGAGATCGGCAACGCCTTCTCAGCCATGTTCAAGAGAAAGCGCATCTCTCTGGAGCAGGCGAGAGCAGCCATTGCCGCCTACCGGCAGATACCCATCCGGTTCACCGACATCGATCTGGACCAAAGTCTGGAGATCAGCGAGAAACTTGGCATCTACGCCTACGATGCTTACGTCATCGCATGCGGCCTCCAACATCGAGCCGCTCTGGTCACGCTGGATCGCGGCCAGCGGGAAGCGGCAGAGAAGGCTGGAGCCGCCGTGCTGGAGGTCCCTGTATGACGGTCTACACCTTTTCGGAAGCTCAACAGAAGTTGGCGTTCATCCTGGATGAAGCGGAGCGTCAAGGCGCTGTCCGCATCAAGAGCCGCGATGGCAGCGAGTTCGAGATCGCACCGGTCCGTGAGGAGCGCTCTCCTCTGGACATCGAGGGAGTCCCGCTCGATCTGACGGCCGAGGAGATCGTCGCCGCGTTGAAGGAATCTCGCAGCCGGAACAGCTAACTTTCCTGCCGCCACTGGTTGGCCCGGACGTTCTCCTCCGCCAAGCGGGCGGTCCTCGACCCGCTTGGCCCGGGTCTCGGGCTTCTTCGCCGTCGAGATCCACTCCAGGATGGCACGCTTGACCGAGCGGGGGAAGGATTCGAAGTGCTTCCACGCGGAGGGATAGGCGTCCAACGCCTGGGCGAGGCCGGCGGGGATCTCCAGGGCCTCGACGGCGTCGAGCGCGTTCCAGGAGCCATCCTGCTTCGCGGCCTCGATCTTCGCGAGACCCGGAGGCGCGATCAGTCCCTGGGCGAGCAGCCTCTCCACCCGCTCCTTGTTGCTCCGGGACCAGCCGGTCCCGGGCTTGCGCGGCGACATCCAGATCATCGAGCGCTCGTCGTCGAGCTTGTTCGCCTTGCTGTCGATCCAGCCGAAGCAGAGCGCCTCCTCCACCGCCTCGCCGTACTCCACCCGCGGCTTGCCCGTGTCCTTCTTGTAGCTCACGAGCCAGATCCCTGCGGTCCGGTTGTGGTTCGCTTCCAGCCACGCCCGCCAATCCGCCCTGCTCTTCGGGTGCGTCGAATTCTCCGGCGCCTTCGTCATCGCTCCCCCCTCCTCTAGGAAAGGATGCTATCAAGAGGACGGGATGCTCGCCTCCGGGATAACCGGTAGAATGATGGCTAGGGAGGAGTCCATGAGACACCCTTGGAAATCCACGGCCGTCCTCGCGACGGCGCTCGTGTGGGCAGCGATGCCAAGCGCCGGACAGCAGGTGACCTCGGTAGAGATGACCTTCTACGGGGCGGACCGCGCCACCTACGGGAGCTGGGCGCCCACCCCGGCGGACCTGTTCGTCGAGCTGGTCCCTAGCGTAGAGGCCACCGGCGGCGACATCCTCGGCAGCGTGCGCCTGCAAACGGATCCGGAGGAAATGAGCAGGAGCAAGGGCTCGGCCTCGGTCGACTTCAGGCTGGCCCCCGACGAGACGCCAGCGAAGCTCCGCGAACGCGTGGAAGCGCACCTGCGCCAGCAAGGATTTCACCTCGTCTCGGAGGAGCCCGACCTGGAGACCCGCCGTGCGCACCCCCGCATCGTCTGCCTGACCTGGGATACCGACGAGCCTGGCGCCCAGACCTCCCTGGACCTGCCGCCTCGCGCGAGACGCTGCGGAGCCGTCGTCCTCCCGGTCCATTAAGACCAGCGGCCAGCCTGCCGCTCCCGAGGACCTGCGCCTACCGGCTCGCCGGCACGGCTGGGGGTGGCCTCGCAACAATCCTCCGCGACTCCAAAGCCTTCACCGCGACCCAAAAGGACTCGCCGCGACTCCCATCGCTTCGCCGCGACCTCATTGGCGGCGCCGCGACTTCATTCGACCTGCCGCAAGCCCGCTTGGTTCGCCGCGACTTCGAAGGCTTCACCGCAACCTTGAAGAACTCGCCGCAAGATCGGCCCGTTCACCGCAACTTCATTTGACTCACCGCGACTTCGTTTCATTCGCCGTAAGATCATCTAGTTCACCGCAAGATCATTGGCTTCGCCGCAAGCCCGTTCGGTTCACCGCAAGCTCATTTCGTTCGCCGCGACTTGATCTCCCGCACCGCGACTTCAAACGCTTGGCCGTGATTGCAGCCGGCGCTTGCCGGCGGAGAAGAAGAGAAATGGGGTCTGGAAGCCGCCCCCTCCCACCCAAGCCGGCGGGAGGGGGCAGAAGATGTCAGCGCGCCGGAACGCGGCGAGCGAGGAGGGTTCCCACCCGTTCCAGGGTCACCTTGCCCGCCGCCTGGAGGAGCGCCTCTCCGGGCAGGTACAGCGCGTGGCCTTCCGGCACCGGGAAGACGGTCCCCACCCCGGCCAGCTCCGCCTCGAGAGCGGTCGGCGGCTCATCCTCTTCGTCGAAGCGCTTCAGGAAGTCGCCGGAAAAGACGTTGGACGGGACGGACGGATACCGGGTGCTACCATCATCGTGGTTGCTCATAGGAATCTCCATTCCTGTGTGTGACCTAGGTCCGGGGTGAGCCGCGAACTCACCTCGGGCCGTCTGGCCACGGGCTGGGTACAGCGAAGCTACGGTGAAAGTATAAAACGGGAGCGGCGGCGGGTCAAGAGGGAAAGCGCGGATGCGGGAGATTCTTCGCCCCCGGGGGCGCCTCACAACGCCGGGCAGATCTCGTTGACCGCCACTTGGAAGCCAGACAGCACCGCCGACCACACGCCGAGCCGACGCGATGCTCCATCGAGCCGGCTGGATGGAACGTCGAGCCGACGAGATGGAACGCCGAGCCGACGCGATGCTCCATCGAGCCAAAGAGATGACACGTCGCGCCGGCGGGATGAGACGCTGAGCCGACGTGATGCTCCATCCCGCCGGCGCGATGGAACGTCCAGGCGGCGGGTCGTGGTACCGGGCCGGGGGAGGAAAGGAAAGGGCGCCACCGGCCCTACAGCCACCTCAACGCGGCAGCCGGGCCATCGCCGCCCGCGCCTCTTCCACCACGCGTTCCACCACCTCGGCGGCTCCGGGGAGGTCTCGGATCAATCCCAGGCTCTGGCCGGAGAGCATGGGGTAGTAGTCGCCGTCTCCTTTGGCGCTGGCGGCGGCGTAGATGTCCTGGGCGGCGGTGGACTGGAGGAGGCCGGGGAGGACCGCGGCTCCCGAGGTCTGGTAGTCGTCGGCGAAGCGGTTGCGGATGCCTCGGGCATAGAGGCCGGTGTAGACGTTGGTGATCAGCGTCTCCTCGCTCTGGCGCTCCAGCGTCGCCCGCTTCCAGAAGGCCGGCGCCTTGGACTCGCGGGT
>DASPJI010000543.1:0-7678 GCA_035628695.1 Thermoanaerobaculia bacterium
GTCATCGGCACGGTCTTCGCGGGGAGGAACCGGCCGGAGCTCACGGGGCTGATCAGCCTCTTCCTCAATACTCTGCCGGTGCGCTCCGACCTCTCCGGGCGGCCGGCGTTCCGGGACCTGCTGCTGCAGACGCGCGACGCGGTGCTCGAGGCCTACGCGCATCAGGACGCCCCCTTCCCGCGCCTGATCGCCGAGCTCTACCCCGGCCAGGCGCCCGACCGCCAGCTCCTCTTCCGGGTCGTCGTCAACCTGCTCGACTTCGAGTTCGCGGGCGGCAACCCGGCCGAGGAGGCGGGTCCGGCGGGGCTCTCGATCGAGCCGATGACGCACGGGGAGCTCTGGGCGACGTACGACCTGGCGCTCGACATCGCGGGCGGCGAGGACACCCTGGTCTGCCAGATGGTGGCCGCCGCCGACCTCGTCACTCCGGAGGGGCTCGCCGCCATCAAGCTGGACCTGGAGGCCCTGCTCGAGCAGGCCGTCGCCGCCCCCGGCACCCCGCTCGGCCTCCTCCTCCCCGAGCCGCGCCACCGGCCGGCCTGAGGGGATGAAAGGAGCATCGCCGCCCCGGAAACAACCACCCCATCCTTCTTTGTTCTTCCTCCCAGTAGATGGAGGTCCGATGATGACGACGAGTGTCCGCAAGCTCCTCGCCCTGCCGCTGCTCCTCGCCGCGGCGTTCTTCCTGCCCACCCCCACGCCCCTGGCTCAGACAACCCGGCCGGCTCAGGCGCAGGCCGTCCATGCCGAGATGGCGCCCGACCGGGTCGCCGAGCTCATCTACGCCGAGATCCAGCAGATCCACGGCTACCGGTCGACCCCCCGCCTGCACTTCGGCGTCCGGGCCGGCCGCACCCGGTCGTCCTGCGGCAGGATCGACGGCAGCGGCTACTGCCCCGTCGATCACGCGGTGTTCATCACCTCGCGGGACATCGCCATGGCCTACCAGCACGGCGACGCGGCCCTCGCCTTCATCATCGCCCACGAGTACGCCCACGCCATGCAGACGGCCTTCCGGTTCATGCCCCGGATCACCCCGATGGCGGAGCTGCAGGCGGACTGCCTGGCCGGGGTCTATCTCGGCTCGCTGCCCAACGTCACCTACGACCGGTCGGACATGCGGGAGATCGGCACCCTGGCCTACCGCATCGGCGACTACCGGTGGGGGAGGCTGCATCACGGCACGCCCGACCAGCGCGTGCAGGCAGTCCTCCACGGCATCGGCGCCAGCCGGGACGGGCTCGAAGGGGCCCGCGCCTGCATGGCGTCCTAGCACCGGAAGCCCAACGCTCCCGGGCGCGGCGCCATCCTTGCCCATCCGGCGGCCGCGCCCGGGAACCGGGTCCATCGATTGTCAAAGAACCTTCGCGGGCCCGTGCCGCGCGGTTGGACCCGCGCCGGACCTGTTTCGACCCTCCTCGTTCCTCGCGCGACCCTCCCCGTTTCCCTCTCGACCCTGGGGTCACGAGGCTCCACGCTCTTCGCACCCACTTCGACCCGAGTCGAACCCCGCGTGACCCGCGGGTCGAGAGCCTGGACCCCCGGGTCGAAACCACTCGGAACCGGGTCCGATGATTCGACCCGAGTGAAAACAGTCTCCACAACCCGTCGGGTCCGCGTCGGACATCGAAGCTACATCCCTATTAGGCCGCATCAGGCCGGAAAAGTCAATTTCGGTCTTGCCACGGGGCCGGAGTCCCGTGTAGAGTGGGCCGGCTGGTGGGTTCCTTGAAAACTGAATCGGACGGGGAGGCGGAGGGCTGAGCCCGCCGCCTCCCGGGGCTGGTGGGGATGGTGCGCCCGGTCTAGTAGGTGTAGGGCGTCGCCGTCCCCGAAGGCGTGGGCGACGGCGGGATGCACTCGTCCCGCGTGCCGCAGGAGCCGCCGCACTCCTTGCAGGCGTTGTAGGCCGATTCCGGCATGCAGGTCGAGGGGCAGCCCGGCGTCGTGGGTGTCGGTGTGGCCTTGGGCACGCACCAGTCGTTGCGCGGGTCGCAGCCGCAGCCGGCGCCGGTGCACTTGTCGTAGCCCTCCTGGGTCAGGCACGAGACGCTGGGGCAGGACGTCGGGGTGCCGCCGGTCACCGCCTGCAGCCCGGGGGCGAGGCCGACGAACAGCCCCGCGGTGAGCGCCAGCACCAGCATCAGACGGACGAGAGTCGATCTCCTCATGGAACCTCCTTGGACAGACAAGAGACAGCCGTTATCGGCGCCCGATCAAATCGGCGGGCAGAACCCCCAGAATCCATTGTCCGGAGCCCAGGCGTATCCCGAGGAGGGGGACGAGCCGGGCGGGCAGGGATTCACCGAGCGGCTGCAGCACTCCTCTTCGGTGGAAGGCCAGACAACCTGGGTGATCCCGGAGCCGAAGCAGAGGGTTTGGCAGTTGCCGGAGGTGTCGGCGCCCGCGCTCGACAAGACCGTGCAGACAAGAATCGTGGACAGGCCGAGAATCCGCAGCATTGCGTTCAAGAGATCTCCTCCTGCGAGCGGTCCGGAGCGGCTGGAACGCCCTTATGGTGAGAGGCCCGGTCATCGGGCGCTCATGTCTTACCAGGTGCTTCGAGTGACCGCTGGCGCGCTCCAGCTCCCTCTCGAACAGAGTGCCGGCGGTCACCCGGGGCCAGACTCTGCGAGAGAGGTCAGCGCGATGAGGTCTGGCAGGCCCCTCCGGCCGGCGGTGCCCAGGTCGTGGTCACCGTGGACGAGAGGTTGCCGAGCTCGTCGCGGACCGAGACCGCCACCACGTGCTCCACGGAGCGCATCGCCAGCCGGGTCTCGTAGCCCACCGTCTGGCTGAACATCTCCTGCAGCCGGTCGTTGGGGATCCGCACCGGCACCTCGAACGTGGTGACCTTGGAGGTCCGTCCGGCGGCGTCGCGCACCGCGACGGCCACCTGCAGCCGGCCCTGGTGGACGTTCCCCTGCGGGAGCACCACGAGCTTCGAGAAGGGCATCTTCAGGGTGAGCTTGACCTTCTGCTGATCCTTTTCCAGCTCCCCTTCGCCGTCGATCTGAACGGCGAGCTCGAGCGGGTTGCCCTTGGTCCCGAAGTAGAGGGCCGAGACCGTCCGGTCGGCGAGCACCTCCGCGGGGGTGCGGTCGCGGTAGCTCTGCCGGTGCCGGACGACGAGGTCCGGCCGTTTGACCTTCACCTTGAGGGCATGGGTGGTGCCCGGCCGCCGGTGCGCCGGCGTGTAGCCGAGCGAGTAGTAGGAGTCCAGGTCCTGTCCCATCTGCCCCAGGAGGGCGCCGGGATTGACCGCGTTGAGGTCCGCCAGCCCGCCGGTGGGGAGCGCCATCTCGTCGAGCGACCGCGCGAGGCCGCTGCGCTCGGACTCCTCTTCCCTGTGCGCCCAGAGGCCGTAGGGGTTCCAGCCGTAGTTCGGCGCGACGTTGTCCGACTGGCCCAGGCCGTAGAGGGTGATGCGGTTGGCGTTGGCCCTCTCCTCGACCTGGCGCAGGCGGGCCTCGAGGTCGGTCTGGGACCGCCCGTCGAACTGGCGGCGGAAGTAGCCCCAGTACTTCTTGCCGACGGCCCCGCCCATCGCCTCGCCGGGGTGGATCGGCAGGCCACCGCTCACATGGAGCACCGCCTTGCGCCCCGGCAGGCCGGCGAGCCCGTTGAGGAAGTGGTCGAGGGCGCCGATCGACACCTCGGCGTCGCGCTGGACCTGCTGGACATAGGATTCCACGCTCGCCGAGATGCGTGCCTCGTCGAGCGTCACCTCGGACCAGTCCGCGTCGCTGCGGACGCTGGTGGGGTCCTTGCCGAGCTGGGTCTCGCGCAGCAGCTGGCGGAGCTGCATCACCCGGTGCGGCTGGCCGGGGAGGCCCGTGAAGACCTCACCGACCGCGGCGGCCACCGCCCGCGGGTCCGCGGTGTCGACCGGCCGGACCTTGAGCTCGTCGGCGCCGCCGTAGCTCGCGATCAGAATCTGCTCGCCGGCGCGGGAGGCGAGGAACTCTTCCAGCGACTTCCGCAGACGCTGTCCGGAGGCCGACGACAGGTTCGTCGTGTCGACGTAGACGGCGAGCTGGAGGCTCTGCACCTCCTGCAGGGCGTCCGGCAGGGCGCGGCCGCCAGCGCCGGGGTTCGGGCCCGGCGCCGGCGCGGCGGCCGTGGCCTCCGCGGCATAGAAGTTGGTGATCTCGACCGGCTTGCCATCCTCGAGGATCTGGAAGTCGTCCCGCGTCAAGCCGGTGACGCGGTTCCCCTGGCGGTCGGTGACGAAGACCTCGACGTTGACGACGCTGACGTCGAAGGTGTCATAGAAGGTCTCCTCGGACTCCTCGGTCGCCGGCGGTGCGGGCGCCTGCGCGGCGGCGGGATGGAAGGCGGCGGAGAGGAGGAGAAGGAACGAGAGGAACTGTCGAAGGACAGGTTTCTGGATCTCGAACGGCATGCTGGAGCTCCTTGGCGTCACGCCAGATCTCTCCTGAACGACCCTCAAGAAACGAAATGATCTCCCTTGCTCGGCTGCAGACCGGAAGCCGCGTCTCGGCACAGAGGGGCTGGTGGGGACCGTGGAGAAGAGGAGGCGAGGACGAAGGCCATGGGCACGATCCTCGAAGAGTGTCAGGATCTTAGCATGAACCCTCCGGCGGGGCGGTTTCCTGAGACGCCCTCGCGGTGTCTGACCAGCAGGGGAGAGCCAGGCCTCCCATGAGTAAAATAGAGACGTACGAGGAGGGACTATGAACCCGAAGCACTTTCTCGCACTCTTCCTGTTGCCCACCCTCGCGGCGCCGGCCGCCGCCCAGGTCTCCCGGGGCGCCGATCCCTGCCTAGAGGCCCGGCGCATCGCCGAATCCCCCGCCTGCCTCGCGGGAGCCGCCGACTGCCAGGCCGCGCAGCGCTGGCAGCAGGTCTTCGGCACCCCGGGAACGGGCCTGGCCGATCCGCAGCGCACGGGCGGGCTGGCCGGTAAGGAGGTCCGCCTCGAGGCTACGGAGGACCTCCGGAGCGTCCTCACGCGCCTGGCTGCCGCGGCCGGCCTGGAGCTGCTCACCGGCCCGCGGGTCACCGGCGAGCTCCGCGCCGAGGCCGGCACCCTCCCTCTGGGGGAGGCCTGGCGCAAGGTCCTGGACACGGCGGGTCTCGTGGCGCGCTTCGAGGAGGGCAAGGTGCTCGTGGCCAGGGCCGATCGCGCTCAGGGTGGCACTCCCCGGAGGCAGAGGAGCGCCACCCTGTTCAACTGCCCGACCCGCTGAGCGGCGCGCAGCTTACTCGACAGTCGGGCCGCAGAACTGCCAGAGGCCGCCGGACCCGGCCCAGGAGGCCCCCGTCGCCGTGGTGCCGGAAGGGCAGGGGGCTCCCAGCAGGCTGCAGCACCGCGACTTGGTGGCGCTCCAGGTGACCGTGGTGAAGCCGCTGCCGCTGCAGAAGGTCCGGCAGGTACCTGTGTAGGAGGCGCTGGCGCTCGTCAGCGCCGCGCTGGCGAGCACGGCCGACAGGCTGAGGATGCGAAGCATCGATTTCATGGTCTCTTCTCCTTGCATGAGCCGCGGTGACTGGATGGCCATCGCGGCGAGCGCCCGCGGGTCGCGGGCGCTCTCAGGCTCTCTGGTGCTCCAGGGCCCCGCGATCGGCCCCCCGCTTCCGGGAAAGCCGCAGACGTGAGAACCTAGTCAGTCCACGAGCCGCCTCTCCCTCGCGTTCGAGGGGGGAGACGGCGGCAGAGCCGCGGCCCACTGCAAGCCAGGTCGTCCCAGAGGCCGCTCCGGAAGGCGAGGAGGAGAAGACATGGCCAGGAATGGTCGAACGACGCCGCTCAACTGGTACACGGGCGGGGTTCCCGATACGGACGTCAAGGAGACGGAGGAGTGGCTGACCGCCTTCGAGCAGGTCATCCAGTACGAGGGTCGCGAGCGGGCGCAGTTCCTGCTCAAGAAGCTCCTGGAGAAGGGGTACGAGAAGGACGTCACCCTCCCGTTCACCGGCAACACCCCCTACATCAACACCATCCCGGCCTCCAAGGAGCCCTCCTACGGCGGCGACCGGGCGATCGAGCGGCGGATCAAGAGCATCATGCGCTGGAACGCCATGGCGATGGTGGTGCGGGCCAACAAGAAGCACAACGGCCTGGGCGGGCACATCTCGACGTTCGCCTCCGCCGCCACCCTCTACCAGGTGGGCCTCAACCACTTCTTTCGCGGGCGCGGCGAGAGCGGCTTCGAGGGCGACATGCTCTACATCCAGGGGCACGCCTCCCCCGGCATCTACGCCCAGGCCTTCCTCGAGGGGCGGATCACCGTCGAGCAGATGGAGGCCTTCCGGCGCGAGGTGGAGGTCAAGGGCGGCCTGTCGTCCTATCCCCACCCCTGGCTGATGCCAGACTTCTGGGAGTTCCCCACCGTCTCCATGGGCCTCGGACCCATCACCGCCATCTACCAGGCCAAGTTCAACCGCTACCTGCGCGACCGCGGCCTGCGCGACCCCCAGAACCGGAAGATCTGGGCCTTCCTCGGCGACGGTGAGACCGACGAGCCGGAGACCCTGGGCGCCATCACGCTCGCGGCGCGCGAGCAGCTCGACAACCTCATCTTCGTCATCAACTGCAACCTGCAGCGCCTCGACGGCCCGGTGCGCGGCAACGGCAAGGTCATCCAGGAGCTGGAGACCGCCTTCCGCGGCGCCGGCTGGAACGTCATCAAGGTGATCTGGGGGAGCGACTGGGATCCCCTCATCGAGGCGGACAACACCGGACTGCTCATCCAGACCATGAACGAGACGCTGGACGGCGAGTACCAGAAGTACGTGGTCGAGCCCGGCTCCTATATCCGTCAGCACTTCTTCGGCAAGCACCCCGAGCTGCTGAAGCTGGTGGAGGGCTACTCCGACGAGGACCTCCACGCCCTGCGCCGCGGCGGCCACGACCCGGTCAAGGTCTACGCCGCCTACAAGGCCGCCGTCGAGCACGAGGGATCGCCGACGGTGATCCTGGCGAAGACCGTCAAGGGCTACGGCATGGGCGAGGCGGGGGAGGGGAGGAACGTCACCCATCAGCAGAAGAAGCTCAACGAGGAGGAGCTGCGCTTCTTCCGTGACCGCTTCGAGATCCCGGTCTCCGACAAGGACCTGGCCGAGGCGCCGTTCTACTGCCCGCCGGAGGACAGCGAGGAGATCCAGTACCTGCGCGAGCGCCGCCGCGCCCTGGGCGGCTACGTGCCCAGCCGCCGCGTGCGGAAGGAGCCGTCCCCGATGCCGGCGGAGAGCACCTGGGGCCGCTTCTACGAGGGGGTGGACCGCGACGTCTCGACCACCATGGTCTTCGTCCAGATCCTCACCCAGCTCATGAAGGACAAGGAGATCGGCACCCGGGTGGTGCCCATCGTGCCGGACGAGGCCCGCACCTTCGGCATGGAGTCCCTGTTCCGCCAGTTCGGCATCTACTCCCACGTGGGCCAGCTCTACGAGCCGGTGGACAAGGGGATGCTCCTCTACTACCGGGAGGCCACGGACGGCCAGATCCTGGAGGAGGGGATCACCGAGGCCGGCTCCATGGCGTCGTTCATCGCCGCCGGCACCTCGTACGCCACCCACGGCATCGACATGATGCCGTTCTTCATCTTCTACTCCATGTTCGGCTTTCAGCGGGTCGCCGACCTGATTTGGGCGGGGGCCGATTCGCGCATGCGTGGCTTCCTCCTTGGCGCGACAGCCGGCCGGACGACGC
>DASPJI010000544.1:0-9224 GCA_035628695.1 Thermoanaerobaculia bacterium
CGACAACGCCCAGGGAGAGCTCTACCTGACCGACGCGGTTACCGGCGCCGCGGCGGAGGGGAAGCCGGTCCGCCTGCTCACGCTCGCCGACCCGGCCGAGGCCTGGGGGGTCAACACCCGCGCCGAATTGGCACTCGTCCACCGCCGGCTCGTCGACCGCCACCTCCAGGCGCTCATGGTCTCGGGGGTGACGGTGCTGGAGCCGGCGCGCACCCTGATCGAGCCCGGCGTCGCCGTCGGGCCGGACACGGTGATCTATCCGGACGTGACCCTGATGGGCCGCACCAGGATCGGTAGCGGCTGCACGCTCCATCAGGGAGCCTGGCTGCGCGACACCACGGTGGCGGACGGCGCCACCATCGAGCCCTACTCGGTGCTCGACGGCGCCGAGGTGGGGGACGGCTGCCGGGTGGGCCCGTTCGCCCGCCTGCGCCCGGCATCCCGCTTGCTGAAGGGAGCGCGAGTGGGAAACTTCGTCGAGGTGAAGAGCTCGCTCCTCGGAGAGGGGAGCAAGGCCGGCCATCTCGCCTACATCGGGGACGCCACCATCGGCGAGGGGGCGAACCTCGGCGCCGGGGTGGTCACCTGCAACTACGACGGCGTCCGCAAGCATCCGACGGAGATCGGGCGCGGCGCCTTCATCGGAAGCGATACCATGCTGGTGGCGCCGGTCAAGGTGGGCGATGGCGCGTCCACCGCCGCCGGCTCCGTCGTCACCAAGAACGTACCCGAGGGTGCCCTGGCCGTGAGCCGGGTGCGCCAGAAGAACCTCGAAGGGATGGCCGGCGGGCTGCGCGGCTCTCGTCACAAGGGCGGCGCCAAAGACCGGGAGGAGACCTGAAGCTATGTGCGGAATCGTCGGTTACGTAGGGAGCCGCGAGGTGGTCCCCCTGCTGGTGGACGGCCTGCGGCGGCTGGAGTACCGGGGGTACGACTCGGCCGGCGTCGTCGCCGTCCAGGAGGGGACGCTCGAGACGCGCAAGGCGGAGGGCAAGCTCGACCGCCTGGTCGAGAAGCTGGCGCAGCAGCCGCTGTCCGGCCACTACGGGCTCGGCCACACCCGCTGGGCCACGCACGGCCCGCCCAGCGAGCGCAACGCCCACCCCATGGTGGACTCCAAGCGCCGCCTGGCGCTGATCCACAACGGCATCATCGAGAACTTCCTGCCGCTCAAGAAGCGGCTGATCGCCGCGGGGTGGACCTTCACCTCCGACACCGACACCGAGGTGGTGGCGAACCTCATCTCCTCCTACCTGGACGGCGACCTGCGGAGCGCCGTCGCCCGCGCCGTCCGCGAGCTCGAGGGGATGTACGCCTTCGCCGTGGTCACCGTGGAGAACGAGGGACAGGAGATCGTCGCCGCCCGCCAGGGCCCGCCGCTGGTCATCGGCCTCGCCCAGGACGAGCAGTTCCTCGCCTCCGATCCGGCGGCGCTCCTCGTCCACACCAAGGACGTGATCTTCCTCGAGAACGGCGACCTTGCCTGCCTGACGCCGCGGAAGGTCGAGGTCTGGGACCGCGCCGGCCTGCCGGTCGAACGGCCGGTCCAGCGCCTCAACTGGGACCCGATCCAGACCGAGAAGGGCGGCTACAAGCACTTCATGCTCAAGGAGATCCACGAGCAGCCGCAGGCGGTCCAGGACACCTTCGGCGCGCGCGTCGACTTCGAGGGCGGCCACGTCCTCTTCGACACGGTGAAGATCCCGGACGCCGACCTGGCGAAGATCGAGCGCGTTCAGATGCTGGCCTGTGGCACCTCCTGGCACTCGGGGCTGATCGGCAAGTTCCTGATCGAGCACATCGCCCGCCTGCCCGTCGAGGTGGACTACGGCTCCGAGTACCGGTACCGCGACCCGATCGCGAGCGACCGCGTGCTGGCCGTCGGCATCTCGCAGTCGGGTGAGACCGCCGACACCCTCTCCGCCATGGAGGCCGCCCACGAGCGGGGGGCGCGCCTGTTCACGGTCTGCAACGTGCCGGGCAGCCAGGCGACGCGGATCAGCGAGGGGGTGATCTACACCCACGCCGGCCCGGAGATCGGCGTCGCCTCGACGAAGGCGTTCACCACCCAGCTCGTCGCCCTCTACCTGCTCGCCCTCTACCTGCGCCAGGTGAAGGACGGCGGGGTGGACCGCCGCCTGCTCGACGACCTGGCGCGGCTGCCGCAGGCGGTCAACGACGTCATCCTCCTGCAGGAGAAGCCGATGGAGGAGATGGCCAGGAAGTACTTCCGGTCGGAGAACTTCCTCTACCTCGGCCGCGGCATCAACTATCCCATCGCGCTCGAAGGGGCGTTGAAGCTCAAGGAGATCTCCTACATCCACGCCGAGGGCTACCCGGCGGGCGAGATGAAGCACGGCCCCATCGCCCTGATCGACAGCGAGATGCCGGTGGTGGCGATCGCCACGGGCAACGACACCGTCTTCGAGAAGGTGAAGAGCAACCTGCAGGAGGTCAACGCCCGCGACGGCATCGTCATCGCCGTCACCGACCGCGACCCCGAGGAGCTGGGGGGCATCTGCGACGAGATCATCGAGGTGCCGTCGGTGTCGCCGCTGCTCCAGCCGATCGTCAACGTCATCCCGCTCCAGCTCCTCGCCTACTTCACCGGCGTGCGCCGCGGCGCGGACGTCGACCAGCCGCGCAACCTGGCCAAGAGCGTCACGGTGGAGTGAGCGCCGAGACGAGCCGGGCCCCTGTCAACGTCTACCAGGAACGCGCCGCCGCCTTCACCGAGGAGGAGCGGCGGCGCTCCCGGGTCTCTTTCCGTTTCTCCCTGCTGCGCGGCGGCCTCTTCTTCGCCTTCGCCGGCTGCCTGCTGATGATCCTGATCACGGCCGGGACCTTCGTCCCCGGCTGGTGGATCGGCGCCGGCGCCGCGCTGCTCGGCTTCCTCGCGGTCCTGCCGGTGCACGACAGGGTAATCGCCGCCGAGCACCGCGCCCGCGACCTGCGGCAGATCAACGAGGAGGGGGGGCGGCGGCTCGCCCGCGACTGGGACGGGCTGCCCCTGCCAACGTTCTCGGGGCCCGGGGTCGAGGACCGCGAGGACCTCCCCCTCGCCCGCGACCTGAACCTCTTCGGCCGCGCCTCCCTCTCGCACCTCCTGGGGACCGCCCACACGCCGCCCGGCAAGGCGACCCTCGCCGGCTGGCTCGTCCACCCCGCGCCGCCGGAGGAGATCGTCCGGCGCCAGGAGGCGGTGGCGGAGCTCGCCCCGGCGCTCGAGCTGCGGCAGCAGCTCCAGGTGCGCGCCCGCCCCATGGACCGGGTGCCCCCCAACGTCGAGCCGTTCCTGCGCTGGGCCGAGGACGAGCCCTGGCTGCTGGGCCGCCCCTGGCTGGTCTGGCTCGCCCGCGCCCTCGCCGTCCTGACCCTCGGCCTGGTGGTCGCCGCCATCGCCACGCCGCTCCCCTCCTGGCCGGCGCTGCTCATGATCACGGTGAACCTGCTGCTGAGCTACGGGCTCCAGGGGCGTCTCGAAGCGGTCTTCACCCGCGTCTCGGCGCGCGAGGGGGAGTTCCTCCTCTACGCCGAGGCCCTGCGGGTGATCGACGAGGCGCCCGTGCAGGCCGCGGCGCTGCGCCAGATCCACGAGGAGCTGGAGCCCCGGGGGATGCCGGCGCACCGCTGGCTGGACCTGCTCCACCGTCGCGTGACGCTCGCCGACTCGCGCCACTCGGCCCTGGTCCACACCCCGCTCCAGCTCCTGACGCTCTGGGACTTCCACGTCGTATGGCTGCTGGAGCGCTGGCAGCGGGACGCCGGCCCGCACGCCCGCCGCTGGCTGGCGGCCCTCGGCCGGTTCGAAGCGCTCTCGGCCCTGGCCGGCCTGCGCTTCGACCACCCCGGCTGGGCCTGCCCGTCGGTCGTGGCGGGGGAGCCGAGCCTGACCGCCCGCGCCCTGGGGCATCCCCTCATCGCCGACGCGCATAGGGTGACCAACGACGTGGAGCTGGGCCCGCCGGGCACGTTCCTGCTGGTGACCGGCTCCAACATGTCGGGCAAGAGCACGCTGCTGCGGAGCATCGGGGTGAACGTCGTCCTCGCCCAGGCCGGAGGCCCGGTCTGCGCCGAGGCGATGCGTCTCCCCCCGGTGGACCTCGGCACCAGCATCCTGGTCGAGGACTCCCTGGCCGACGGCGTCTCCTTCTTCATGGCCGAGCTGCTGCGCATCCGCCGCATCGTGGCCGCGGCCGACCGCAGCCACGCCCAGGGGAGGGCCTTCCTCTACCTGCTCGACGAGATCCTGCGCGGCACCAACAGCTACGAACGGCAGGTCGCCGTCCGCAAGGTCCTCCTCCATCTCTTGAGGCAGGGGGCGATCGGCGCGGTCTCGACTCACGACCTGGAGCTGGCGGAGCTGCAGGAGCTCCAGGCCTCCTGCCGTCCGGTCCACTTCCGGGAGGACTTCCACCGCGACGCCCAGGGGAAGCCCTTGATGACCTTCGACTACAAGATGCGCCCCGGCGTCGCGACCACCACCAACGCCCTGAAGCTGCTGGAGCTGGTGGGGTTGAGCGACCTGGACACACGCTGAGCCTATCCTGCGAGGCCCGGTTACGCCATTCCGGGTCCTCTCTCATCCGAATCTCCGTGATACGGGACCCCGGGACTCTTTGACGGGTCCCGGGAGGTCTTCTATACTCGCATCATGGCCGAGCCCGCGAGGAAAGCCCTGAACCCTGAGGATGCCGCGTCGGCGGAGCTGATCGACGACGAGGCGATCCCCGGGATCGACATCGTCCAGCGATGGGTCGAGGGCCCCGATGGCCGCATGGAGCTGCTGGAGCTCCCTCTCACCCCGGAGCTGTTTCTCGACCCGCAGGACGAGGACAAGATCATTCAGCACCCCGACCACCACAAGGCGGTCCACGCCCTCTTCGACCGGCTGGACCTCCACTTCGAATCCGATCCCGACGTGATGGTGTTGTCCGATGCCAAGCATCTCCTGGGCCCCGGCGCGCCCGCCGGCTAAAAAAGGCACCACGGCCGATCGTGCTATCCTGACATTCTGTTGGAGTGGGGGCTTCAAGAGCAGTACGTGAGAGGATGGGTTCATGAACGCGGTGACGTTGAAGGAAGCCGAGCTGAAGCTGAAAGAGCTGGTCGAACAGGTGATCGCGGATGCGGAGCCGACCATCGTGGTCACCGAGAGCGGCGACCAGGTCGTGTTTCTGCCGCTTGATGAGTACAACTCCTGGAAGGAGACAGTCTACTTGCTTTCCAGCCCCGCCAACGCCGAGCACCTGCATCGCTCGATCACCGAGGCACGGGAAGGCAACGTCCAGGAGCGCGAGCTTCTCGACGCATGAAACTCGGCTTCACAGGCCCGGCGTGGGAGGACTATCTCTGGTTCCAGGAGCACGACCGGAAGCTCCTGAAGCGCATCAACTTGCTAATCCAGGACGTCCTCCGTACCGCCCTTGAGGGGATCGGTAAGCCGGAGCCGCTCAAGGCTCACCTGAAGGGTTTCTGGTCCCGCCGCATCAATGACGAACATCGGTTGGTGTATACGGCAACCGCCACCGAGGTCACGATCATCGCCTGCCGCTATCACTACTCGAAATAGAAAGTAGCAGGGCCGGATCACCTTTGCCGGAGGCTGGCCCAGGGGTCATGCCGCGTCATTCAGGACCTCAGCTTCCGACAAGACCTCATCCCGGAAGTAGGGGCTCAGGAAAAATGAGGAAAGGTGCTCGGAGCTCACAGGGCCTCATCCAGCAGCTCACCCACCCGCTCGATGACCGTTGCCGGCAGCTCGACATCCAGAGGTTCGGCGACTGTTTCGAACAACTCGCGGCTCCACGTCCACGACTCGCGATAGGCGGCGCGGAGAACGCCCGGCTGCGCGCTGGCCGTACAGGTCAGATAACGCTCATAGGAGGCGGCGGAGAGATCCTTCTCCAGCCTCCGTGAAGGGGTGGGCCAGTGGTCCGTCGCGCCTTCCTGGAGGCGAACCAGCTTGAGCAAGCTTTCGTGGGCCTTGCCGAGCAGGGCCCAGGCCCGGGCAAACTCACCGCGATTCAGAAGGTTCGCTCCGAGGAGCATCAGGTTGATGAGGTTCAGGGCGAGCCCCTCCACCAAGGGAGCGCCTCCACGCTCCGGAGGCCCGCCCACGAGCACACGCGCGTGCCGTGACAGCTCGCCGGTCCGGTCCAGCACGACGGCCGCGTCGAGCGAGGGGAACCACCCATGGCCTTGCCAGCCGGAAACGATCGGGACATCGGAGGCACGCAGAAAGTGGAACTCGCCGCGCACGCCATTCTCGAAAAGCGCCGTGTGATGGCCGAAGTCATCCACGAAGTAACCGGCCACCGGGCTGACGGCGTCGAGCCAGGCACGCTGCTCGAAGCCCTGGAAGTCTTCATCACGGATGAACACGGCAAACTCGATGTCGGAGAAGGCATCCCCCTCCCCAATCGTGAAGGAGCCGAACATCAGCGCGCCGACGAGGCGTTCGTCGACATGACAAAGCTCGCGAACGCGGTCGATCATTCTCTGCTGAAGCATGTTTCCTCTGCTCTGACGATGGGAGGGAACCGGCGGTGAGCGGCAGAATCCGCCCAACCGCCTGCTCCTCAGGTCGTCAGCAGTTGGTGCAGTTGGTCCACTTGAAGGTAGCGCACTGGCCGATGGAAAGGATCGGGCAGTTGCAGTCGCTCCGGTAGGTGGCGGCGCCATGTGCCTCCTGGAGCGCTTCGGCATTGAGCGTCAAGAGCGTTTCACGATGAAGCGTCAACTTTCGGGGCTGTTTCTTCGTCATTCTGACCTCCTAGTCAGGCTTCTCGGCTCATTCCGGAAGCTTCTCGGGCCCCTCCGGAAGCTTCCGAAGCGGCTCTTCGAGTCTCATTTTGGGAAGAACAGCGCCGTGGCCTGCGGAGCAGGCCACGGCTTCTCTACTTCTTCAGCTTACCGGAGCGGCGTGGCCTCCGGCGGGGCGATCCTCTCGTCGAGGAGGCTCCCGCAGGCGTCGAGAGCCTCGGCTCCCGCGGCCTCCAGGGCGTCCGCCAGGGACTGCGGGGACTGCAGGAGATGGATGAGGGCGTTGACGCGCTCGATCAGGGTGTCGTCGAAGACTTCGAGCCGCGCCACCACCTCGCCGGTGTCCAGGGTGACCGGATACATCCCCTCCCCGTCCGCCTCCTTGCCGAGCCGGAGCATGGGATCGCGGCCGGTGCCGGGGAGCATCGCGGCGAAGGCCAGGGCGACCCAACGCGACGGACAGATCGCCGCGGGACGCCCTCCCCGGGCGACACCCTTGCCCGCCCGGAAGAGGCCGAAACCTCTCCCGGGGAGCTGCTCGATCCGCCACGGACCCGCCACCGCGGCCTCGCCGGCCGTCGGCGGCTCGTCCCTCTCGCCCAGACGGGAGAGAAACCGGGCCGCGAACGCGTTGGGAGTCTGGGAAACGCCGGACACACTGGTACTATCGTGGGAACCACACATAAGGAACAACCCTCCTTGTGTCTCGTGGCCAGGCCCGGTCCGTGAGTGTCAGCTCACTTCCGGGCCGACTCGGCAGCATTGCCGGGCCACGTCCTGCCTTGTACGACGGGTCGACTCCCACACCGGAGAGCTTTCGCGGTGCCGCGCGCCCCCCGGCGTGTCCTGCTACAACGTGATGAGCCAATCCTAGAAGAGGACCAGGCAGAAAGCAAGCGTCTTCTCCGCCTCGGCGCGGCGGCGCCTTCCCAGGAGCAGCTTCGGCAAGGAATCTTCCCAGAAGCGCGTCATTTCTCCAGGAATGGCCGTCCACCACCCGGGAATGGACACCATCCTTCGGGGAACGGCCTTCATTCCTGAAGAAATGGTCTCCATGAAACGGCCTTCATTCCTGAAGAAACGCCCGCCATTCCTTCAGAAATTAGGATCATTTCGGGAGAAATGGCCGTCATTCCCCAGGGAACGGAGACCATTTCCGAGGGAACGGCGTTCATTTCCCCGAGAATGACGATGATTTCTGGAGAAATGGCGCAGGCCCGAGGACCAGCAGGAGTGGGATATCCTGGTGGAAAGGAGACCTGCCGATGGGATCGAGTCCGGAGACGCCGAAGGCGCGCCGCCCCTGGATCGCCGTCCTGAGTCCCTGCTGGTGCCGGGGCTCGGGCAGCTCTATGCCGGCGAGCCAAAGCGGGGGATCGCCCTCCTCCTCGGCCACTTCGGGATCGTCGCCCTCCTCCCGGCGGTGGGCCTGTTGAGAACCTTCGCGGGACTCGCGGTCTTCCTCACCGGGTTCCTGCTGGCCCAGGTCTGGATCGTCTGGGACGCGGCCCGCGCCGCCCGGCGCAACAGGAGCTACGTCCTCCGGCCGTTCAATCGCTGGTACGTCTATCTCGCCGCGTTCCTGGTAGTGAACCTGCTGATCACCCCGCGGATCACCACCTTCTGGGCCACCCGGTCCTTCAGCATCCCTTCCGGAGCCATGGAGCCGGCGCTCCTCATCGGCGACCACCTCATCGCGGACATGAAGTGGTACGGCTCCCGCCGGCCGGAGCGCGGAGACCTCGTCGCCCTCAGAGGCCGGGCGCTCTACGTCTATTGGGCCGCCGACAAGTCGAGGATCGGCACTTCCCTGCTCACCGGCGATCGCCGCTAGGAGCCCACCCCTCGACGAGCGCGTCCGGCACGTGGTCCTCGACGAGCTTCGGCTCGATCCCGTGCTCCAGGAAGACCTTCGCGCCGGAGAGCAGGAAGGTGAAGCCGCCGGTGGAGTCGAGCGCCCGCGCCACGACCTCGTCCGGGGTACCGTGGAAGCCCCAGTTCCTGACGGTGACGTAGGTCCGGTCCTCGCCGCGGGGCTCGAAGGTCCACTCGACCTGGGTGGGATGGTCGGGGCCGTCCCACTCGATGAGGATGCGCCGGTTCTCCTCGATCTCCTTCACGTCGACCTCGGCGGAGGCGCCGTACATCTCCCAGTCCCAGCGGACCCGCCGCCCCGCCTCCAGCCGGCCGCTCCCCCTGGAGAACCAGAAGCGGGAGGTGACGGCGGGGTCGACGAACGCCTCGAATACCTGCGCGACCGGCCGGCGGATGAGCATCTGCACCTTCACTACCGGGGCTGTCTCTGTCATGTCGGCCTCCTCCCCTGAGAGGCGCCGATTCTATCCCGCGTACGCCCGCTCGATCTCGGCGATGTCGATCTTCTTCATCTGCAGCATCGCCGTCATGGCTCTCTGGGACCCTTTGTTCTCGGGGTCGCCGAACAGCTCGTTCAGGAGCAC
>DASPJI010000545.1:0-9096 GCA_035628695.1 Thermoanaerobaculia bacterium
GGAGAGATCGAAATAGGCGCCATGCTCGGCCGGGCTCGCGGCGCGCAGCCGCAGATGGAACGGCCAGACGAGATGGGCGGGGAGGGAGGCCTCGAGCCGGCGGCAGAGGTTCACCTGGAAGATCTCGCCGGTGCCGATGCGCTCCACGGCGCGGCGGACCGCGGCCTCGAACCCGCCCCGGCTGGGACGGCTCGCCACCGGCCCCGCCGCCAGGCGGCCGGACGGCACCTCCGGCGGGGAGAGCTGCGCCGCCTCGGCGAGCAGGCGCTCGGCCTGGAGCACCCGCTCCATCGGCCGCGCCGGTCCGCCCCAGGAGTCCGTGGCCTCCAGCGTCCACGCGCGGCCGTCCCCGACCAGCGCCGCGTCATAGAGATGAAGGTGGAGGTCGGGGGCGCCCAGGTCGTCCGGCGGGGGAGCGGGGAGGGGCTCCAGCTCGCCGCCGAGCTCGTAGCCGAGGAAGCCCACCAGGACGCCGCCGTCGCCCTGCCAGGCGGCGAAGGCGGCGGCGAGGAGGTCGAAGGCGGCCGCCTTGAAGCCGGCGCTGCCGCCCGGCCCGGTCACCAGGCACCGCCCCTTGGCGGCGGACAGCGTGGCGACGGGCTCGAAATAGAGCCGATGGTTGCCGCCGGGGTTGCCGCCGGGGTCGCCGCCGTCGAGCCAGGAGAAGCCGGGCTCGCCCCGCAGCCGCTCGGCCACGAGGAGAGGGTCCGCCGCCGCCCGCAACGGCGTCCTGGACCGCCGGGAGCCCGGGGCCGGCGCCGGCAGGACTCCGCGCAGGCGCTCCACCATCTTCCGCATCCGCCCTTCGGGGAGCCGGTCGGACCACATGGCCGGAGAGTGTAGCGCGGCGGCGGCGCCGGCCCAGCCCTGGCGTAGAATCACCGCCTCTCTGGAGGAGCGGTCATGGATCAGAACATCAACCGCCGGCGCTTCCTGGGTCTGGGCCTGACCGGCGCCGCCGCGCTGCTCGCCGGCCCGCGTCTCGCCTGGCCCGCCGAGGGCTCGGGGGCGGCCCGCCTCGAGTCGCGGCCGGGCAAGCCCACACAGCCGGGCCAGGTGGGCATCCACAAGCTCGGCCTCGCCAAGGGGCGGGACGGCTTCCTCTCCATCCCCAAGAGCTACAAGCCGGAGAAGCCCGTCCCCCTGATGGTGATGCTGCACGGCGCCCGGGGGCGGACGGACGGCTTCAACGCCTTCGCCGTCGGCGCCGCCGCGATGGGGATCGCGGTGATGGCGCCGGACTCGCGCGGTTCCACCTGGGACTCCATCCTCGGCGGCTTCGGACCGGACATCGCCTTCCTCGACCGCGCCCTGCGGCACACCTTCGCGCGCCTGGCGGTCGACCCGCGGCGTGTCGCCCTGGCCGGCTTCTCGGACGGCGCCTCCTATGCCCTCTCGGCCGGCTTGGCGAACGGCGACCTCTTCTCGCACCTGGTCGCCTTCTCGCCCGGCTTCATGAGCCCGCCGGGGCGCCAGGGCAAGCCGGCGATCTGGATCTCGCACGGCAGGTCCGACGAGGTCCTGCCGGTAGACCTGAGCCGCCGGATCGTCCCGCGCCTCAAGCAGTGGGGCTACAAGGTGCAGTACCGGGAGTTCGACGGCGGCCACACCGTCACCCCGGAGCTGGGCACCGAAGCCTTCCGCTGGTTCGTGGCGTAGCGGGAAGCCTCGAAACGGTCCACGGGCGCGCCGCCGCCGCCTTCCATCGGCGGCCGCGCCCTGGAACCTGGTCCATCGATTGTCAAAGAACCTCCGCGAGCCGTCCCGCGCGGTTGGACCCGCGCCGGACCTGTCTCGACCCTCCTCCAATCCCGTCCGACCCTCTTCCGAGCGCCCGCGACCCGAGGGTCGAGAGGCGCCGCGCTCTTCAAACCCGCTTCGACCCGGCTCAAACCTCTCGCGACCCGAGGGTCGAGAGTCTCGCCGGTCGGGTCGGATCGCTGTTGAGCCGCGATCCTTCCACCTCATGAGAGCGCATCCGTCCAGGAAAGTCAAATTCGGTCTTGTCAGCCGAACCGGTTCCATGTAGAGTGAGATGGAGACCGGCGCTGCCCGCCGGCAGGGTGTTCCTTGAAAACTGAATCCGGCAGCGGGCGGAGGTCCGATCCCTCCGCCGGCTGCCGTATGGCCGGAGCCCGGCGTGCTTGACGGGCCTTCTCGATGGGCCTATGCTGACGACATAGGCTAGAGGGAGGGGACGTCATGCCACCGATGATTGCAAGGATCTTTCGCAACGGCCGGAACCAGGCGGTCCGTATCCCGGTCGAGCTGAGTCTGGATGCGGAGACCGTGACCATCGAACGGCAAGGAGACGCCTTGATCCTCCGCCCCGTGGCCTCAGGGGGTTGGGACCAGTTTTTTGCCGACCCCTCGCTCGTGCTGCCGCCGGAGTTCGAGCTGGAAGACGATCCGCCCCCCCAGGAGCGCCATGTCTTCTGATGTACGTCCTCGATACTGACATCTGCAGCTATCTCATGAAGCGCCTTCATCCGGCGCTGATCGAGCGTGTGAGGGAGTTCGCGCCGCGGGAGCTCAAGGTCTCCGTCATCACGCTCTTTGAGCTGGAGTACGGGATTCTGCGGAGCGAGCGTCGCGACCCCCTGCGCCGCGTCGTGCGGGCCTTCCTCGAGAACGTCGAGATCCTGGATTGGACTCCCTCCGCGGCGCGCGAAGCAGGGGCTGTCCGGTCCGAGTTGGCTACGGCCGGACGCCCCATCGGTGCCTACGACCTGCTGATTGCCGGGCACGTCCGCAGCCTGGACGCAACCCTCGTGAGCCATAACGTCCGAGAGTTTTCTCGTGTGCCCGGGCTCCGGTTGGCCGATTGGACCGGCGGAGCGGAGCCATCTCACCCGCAGGCAGGCACTCCCTAGAGGCGCTCGAAGAGACGCTTGACTTGTGCTTCCGGGTCTTCTAGGATTGGCTGCATCAGGTCGTAGCAGGACACGCCGGAGGGCGCGCGGCCCCGCGAAAGCTTGCCGGCGTGGGTACCAAGCGTTGCACAAGGCAGGACGTGGCCCGGCATGAGCCGAGTCGGTCCGGAAGTGAGTTGGCACCTCACGACCGGACCTGGCCACGAACACAAGGAAAGGAAGTCCTTATGTGTGGTTGCACCCATGGTAGCAGCTCGTCCGAAGTGTCCCATCCCGCCAACGTCTTCACCGCCGAGTTCCTGGCCCGTCTGGGCGAGAGGGACGAGCCGCCCACGGCCGGCGAGGCCGCGGTGGCGGGTCCGTGGCGGATCGAGCCGGTCCCTGGGAGGGGCTTCGGCCTCTTCCGGGCCGGCCAGGGCCTCGCCCGGGGTCACCGGCCGGTGGCGGTCTGCCCCTCGCGCTGGGCGGCCCTGGTGACCGCCGCGGTCCTCCCCGGCACGGGGCGCGATCCGTTGCTCCGGCTGTCCAAGGAGCCCGACACGGACGGCATGTACCCGGTGACGTTGGACACGGGCGAGGCCGTGATGCACCTGAAGTACTTCGACGAGACGCTGGTGGATCACGCGAACGCCCTCATCCACCTGCTGCGCTCCCCGTCGTCTCTCGCGGATGCGCTGGAAGCCGGCGGGGCTGAAGCTCTCGGCCTCTGCGGGAGCCTCCTCGACGAGAGATTCCCCCCGTCCGAAGACCTGCCGTCCCGGTAGCAGGCCACGGCGCCCCTGTCCCACGAGTCAAAGCCCCGGGGAGATGTCTCGTTGCCCCGGGGCTCTGTGTTGAAGCTCCGGCAATTCGGTTCGAAGTCCCGGGGGGCGCACTGAAACTCCCGGAGCTTTGGACCAAGGCCCCGGGGCATCAGGTCAGAACCCCCGGACCGCGTGTCAAAGCCCCGGGATCTTCACTGAAAGACCGCGGGCAACGCCTCGAAGCTCCAAGATGATCGATCAAAGCTCCGGGGTCTTCACTCAAGCTCCCGGGAGCTCGCATCAGAGCCCTGGGGATTCGCCTCGTGGTGCCGGGGCATTCGCTGACAACCCCGGGACATTGAATCGAAGGCCCGGGGCTTTGTGTCATTGCTTGGGCGCGCCGTAGAGCCTGGGAAGCACCTCCTCTGTTGAAGCGCTTTCGTCTGCTCTCTTGCAAAGGAGGTCTGTGATGAAGGGCCCTCGGCGCACCCTCTCTCTGGTGACCGTGCTGCTTCTCGCGGCGGGAACCGCCCTCTCCTACACCCTGACGAGCCCGCAGCGCACCTGGAACTGCCCGACCACCTACGTCGTCGACCAGTCCGGCCTGCCCAGCATCGCGGACGCGGACGGCGGGGCGACGGCGGTGGTCCAGGCCATCACCTCCTCGAACGCCTGGAACGGCGCGGGGGCGGGGCGGATCATCAAGGCGTCCAAGGGGGATGTCTCCGGACTGACCTCCGGGGATGGCATCCCCATGATCAGCTTCTCCGACCCGCTGGGCATCTGTACCGGAAGCTGCATCGCGGGGAGCCTCAACGGCTACTCCTTGCGCAGTCCCGGCTCCGGCTCGTACAAGCTCACCGACGTCGATCTCGTCTTCAATCCGTCCTCATCCACTTCCTGGACCTCACAAGGAGAGGATCCAGGAGGCGCCGGCTGCTCCGGCGAGGTCTACATCGAGGGCTTCACCGTGCACGAGGTCGGGCACGGCCTGGGCCTCGGCCATACGGCCGTCGCGGGGGCGACCATGTACCCGAGCGTCCCTTCTTGCAGCAACAGCCAGGCGACCACCGAGGCCGACGACGAGGCGGGCCTCCGCGCGCTCTACGGCACCTCGCCGTGTCCGGCCTGCAACAGCCACACGGAGTACCTGGCGTCCCTGGAGCAGGAGATCCAGCCCTGCGGGAGCGCTTACAAGACGAGCGTGACAGGGTTCCATGAAGGCTGGCTGGAGGGGCCCGCCACGTCCAATTTCGACCTCTATCTGGACCGCTACAACGGGCTGGCCTGGGTGGTGGTGGCGAGCTCGACGGGAGCGGCCTCCTCGGAGGCGATTTCGTACAACGGGCTCCCGGGCCGCTACAGGTATCGCGTGGTGGCGGCCAGCGGCACGGGGACCTATCACTTCTGGGAACGACACCCCTGAGGGGAGCGGCTATGAGGAGCACGGCAGACCGCTGCCAAGATCGTTCCACTCTATTTGGAAAGAGGTGAATCGATGAGATTCCGCGCTTTTTGCAGGCAGTTCATGGTCGTCTCGAGTCTTCTGATGGTCAGCTCCGCAGGCTTCGCGGAAGAAGCTGTCAGAGCCACGCCTGAATCCCCGCACGTGAAGGCGGATGCTCAATTCCTGGCGATGCTCGGCTCGACATCGGCACAAGGAGCCGCGCAGGAGAAGCAAGGAACATGGGGCGATCCCGAGTGCTGTGACACGAACTGGTACTGCGAGGCTGTGTATTGTGGTCACGTGGGAGCCACTTGCGACGCGGTCCTGGGCCCGAATTGCCCCAGGCGCTGCTCGTGCCTCTACTAGGCTGTCCCGGTAGATCGGAGTCCGAGCAGCCGTGGCTTGCTCTGTACTGTCTTTACTCAGTGCAGGTGGGGGAGAGGCCCTCCGACGGCCGGCCGGAGGGCACATCCACTAGCACCAGCAGGTACGAGTCTCAGGCTGGGGCAGGCAGTAGCGGCAGGAGTCTCCTCCGTTGGTACCGCACCCGGCGCAGGTGGCTTGCCATGTAGTACCCCCCGCTGCTTCCAGCAGGTCGAATGCCGAAAGACTCCTCACCGTCTCCTTCGCCAGCGTCAGCTTCTTCACGGTCTTCTTCATTGTCACTCCTTGGTAGTATGCGCCACTTGGCGCGAGGGACTTATACCTCCCCCGGGCTAGCGCGTCGTTCTGAGCAAGACAGCGAGAGCAGCGCGGCTCTGTCGTCTTTGAGCGTTTGCTGAGTGCAAAGGAAGTGCCCGGCGGGGGCACGCTGACTGCGCCGTGGTCGGGCTTGACGCGGCCCGCTCTCATGTAATAGAATCGGTTACATGATGAGGAGCGAACGGCTCTCCGTTGCCTTGCACGTGCTGCTGCACATGGCCGAGCGGCCTGAGGAGCCCATGACTTCCCAGGAGATGGCCGAGTGCGTCGGCACCAACCCCGTGGTGATCCGCCGCACGTTTGCCGGCTTGCGGGAGGCCGGGATCGTCAGCTCGGTCAAGGGGCACGGAGGCGGATGGAGGCTGGCGCGGCCGGCCTCGTCCGTGAACATCGCCGAGATCCAGCGGGCGCTCGGCGAGCAGGTCGTCTCCTTCACTTCGACGGTGGAGCCGCCGCGCTGCGTGCTCCTCAAGGCAGTCATCCATTCACTCGACGAGGCGGTGAAGGAGGCCGAGCAGGTCCTCGAGCGCCGCCTTTCGACACTTACCCTGGCGGATCTCGCGTCCAGCGTCACCGGTTCGCACGTCCGTCCTGGAGGTAGACCCCGTGCAAAATGATGCGATCGTCGTCGGCGGCAGCTTCGCCGGCCTTTCCGCCGCGATGCAGCTTGCCCGTGCCCGAAAGCGGGTGCTGGTGATCGACGCCGGCCAGCCCCGCAACCGTTTCGCCAAGACATCCCATGGCTTCTTCGGCCAGGACGGCAAGCCGCCCGCCGAGATCCTGCGGGAGGCCGCCCGGCAAGTCGCCGCCTATCCGACCGTCAGGTTCATCCAGGGCGAAGCGACCGGCGCGAGCCAGACCGACGGCGGCTTCACCGTGACGCTGGGCGACGGGCGGGAGGAGCAGGCCGCCCGCCTGGTGCTCGCGACCGGAGTCCGCGACGAGCTGCCACCGATCCCGGGGATGCGGGAACGGTGGGGCCGAACCGTCCTGCACTGCCCCTACTGTCATGGCTATGAGGTCGCCGGCGGCGCGCTCGGCGTCCTGGCCAGCGATCCGGTGATGGCGGTCCACAAAGCCATGCTGATCCCGGACTGGGGCCAGACCACTCTCTTTACGCAGGGCCTCTTCGAGCCCGACGCGGAGCAGGCCGCGCAACTGGCCGCCCGTGGGGTCCAGGTGGAGCGTGCGCCGGTCGTGGAGCTGCTCGGCGAGGCCCCGGAGCTGGAGGCCGTCCGGCTCGCCGACGGCCGGGTCATCCCCCTGCAGGCGATCTTCGCGGCGCCGGACGTGCGCATGGCGAGCCCACTCGCGGAGGCGCTCGGTTGCGCGTTCGAGCAGGGCCCGCAGGGCCCCTACATCCGGGTGGACGACCGGAAGCAGACGACCGTCGCCGGCGTCTACGCCGCCGGCGACGCGTCAGCGGCGATGCACAATGCGACCCTCGCCTCGGCCAGCGGCGTGCTCGCGGGCATCGGGGCCCACCAGTCGCTCGCGAAATAAAGTGACAGGTCGAGGGGCGGCCGGCTGGCCGCCCCGGGTCCCATCCGATTTACCAGCCGCAGTTCACAGGCGGAGCGCCGCCGTTCGCGGTGCCGAACGAGAAGTTGTCCTGGAACTGGCAGCCGAGCTGATAGAAATTCGCTCCCACGGCGTTGCGAAAGTTGAGGCAGGTCGCCGCCGTCCAGGTGGAGGAGACGACGATGGTGTCCCGCCACCAGGGGGTGGTCGAGTAGGCGCTGCAGAGCTTTTGGCCGGTGAAGCTCACGCCGTTGTTGTCTACGACCAGCTTGAGGACGCCGTTATGGTCGAAGAAGTGGGCGATCGAGCTTGCGCTGCTGCCGGCGTGGAACGAAAAGGTGCCGCCGAGGTAGCCGGTCTGGATGCGCGCGCCGCCGGTCGAGAGCAGACCGTAGGTGGCGTCGAGCAGGATGTTGCCCTGGCGGATCTCCAGCTTGTCGCTCGGGCTGGAGGTCCCGATCCCGACATTGCCGCCCGAGTAATAGATGTTCGAACCGCTGACCTGCCAGGGGCCGCCGGCCGACGTCCCGCCCTGAGCGAGGAGGTCCCAGTTGGGGAGGCCACTCGACGGTGTCACCCCGATGTTCGGCGCGCGGCCGATGTAGCTCGAGCCGTTATAGCTCACGAGATCGTTGACGTTGTACGAAACCGAGGGATTCCAGGCGCCGCGCCAGACGAGCTGGCTGTCGTCGGCGGCGAAGTAGCCATTGATGTCGAGGATCATGTGGACGGCGGAGAACTCGGCCTCCACGTTCAACGCGCCGCTGTTTCCCAGGGGCAGAATCGCCGCGTTGGCGAGGTTCTGGCCGGGCTCGTAGTTGATCGTCGAGGTGTTGGGCCGGACACCCCCCGCCGGATAGAACACCAGGTCTCCCAGGCCGTCCGCCTGGGTGATGGTGACGTTCACCGACACCGCCTGGGCCGTGGCCGGCACCGAGCAGTGGGCCTGTCCGATCATGACGAGCGTCCGCGGAGTGCCGGGGGCGAGCTTGGGGAGCCCATAGCCCGCGGGCAGGGTGGAGCGCCGGGTGTCCGCGATCCTGCAGGGGGTGATTCCGGTGAAGCGGAGAGGCGGCGTGGGCACCGCCTTCTCTCCCGCGGCTTCCGCCTCCGGGCTCCAGGTCGCGCTCGCGACCGGCCAGTTGGCGATCTTCTGTGCCTCGAGGGTTCCTGCCACCGGCAATCCACCGAGGGCCAGGACCGCCACCATCGCTTTCAACATCGTCTGTCTCCTCTCTGATCTGTGATTCGGCATGTACTCCAGAGACACGAGAGAGGCGAGAATGTTGGGACAGGCGCCAGGGGCTGGCCCCGGGGGAGACGTTTGACACCCCGGAGCGAGGTCCATAGGATGCTGCCGACGGCGGCGGGAGGGCAGCACGGTACCGGGGGGACGCGATGACAATCCCGACAGAAACCAGCCTTTTCGACGGCCTCCAGGCCGCACGGGAGCTCGCTGCCGAACAGGAGCGGCTGCGGATCACCCTCGCCAGCATCGGCGACGCGGTGATCAGCACCGACGCTGAAGGCCGGGTGACGTACCTCAACGGGGTGGCCGAAGCGCTGACGGGGTGGACCCAGGCCGAGGCCGCCGGGAGGCCCCTCCTCGAAATCTTCCAGATCCTCAATGAAGAGACCCGCCAGCCGGCAGAGAATCCGGCCGCCCAGGCCCTGCGCGAGGGGGTGGTGGTCGGGCTGGCGAACCATACGGTCCTGATCGCCAGGGACGGCACCGAGAGGCCGATCGATGACAGCGCTGCCCCCATGCTGGACAGCTCTGGCCGCCCGGTGGGGGTGGTGCTGGTCTTCC
>DASPJI010000546.1:0-8645 GCA_035628695.1 Thermoanaerobaculia bacterium
GGCCTCCAGGTGCGGGGAGACGACATCGGCAACGGTCTGTTCCACACCCGGGAGCGGGTCCGCCTCGCCACCACCCGGCAGGACGACATCCTCCAGCTCTCCGGCGGCCCCTGGGTGGAGGCCCGGGTGCGCTGGAACCCCTGGCTCCGCACCGTCGCCGGCCTGCGCGCCGACGGCTACTGGGCCGACGTGGAGAGCAACCTGCCGGAGAACTCCGGCACCGAGGACGACCTGCTGCTGTCGCCGAAGCTGTCGCTCCTCCTCGGCCCCTGGCGCCGGACCGAGGTCTACGCCAACTTCGGCTACGGCTTCCACAGCAACGACGCCCGGGGCGCCACGATCCGGGTCGATCCGCGGACGGGGGAGGCGGTGGGCCGGGTGCCGCCGCTGGTGCGGGCCGAGGGGATGGACCTGGGGGTGCGCACCGAGGTGGTGCCGGGGCTCAACCTGGCGCTGACCGGCTTCGTCCTCGACCTGGCCTCGGAGCTGGTCTTCGTCGGCGACGCTGGCGGCACCGAGGCCAGCCGCCCGAGCCGCCGCGCCGGCGTCGAGCTCCAGAGCTTCTGGCGCCCCCGCCCCTGGCTGTCGGTGGACGCCGACCTGGCTCTCTCCAAGGGCCGCTTCCGGGACGGCGACCCGGCGGGGGAGCACATCCCCGGCTCCATCGAGAGAGCGGTGTCGGCCGGTGTGTCGGTGGAGGATCTGGGCCCGGTGTTCGGCAGCCTGCGCCTCCGCTACTTCGGCCCCCGCCCGCTGATCGAGGACGACAGCATCCGCTCCTCGTCCTCGACGCTGGTCAACGCCCGGCTGGGCTATGCCTTCCGTCCCGGCCTGCGCCTGGCCCTGGAGGTCTTCAACCTCCTGGACGAGGACTCGAACGACATCGAGTACTTCTACGAGTCCCGTCTACCCGGAGAGGACGAGCCGGTGGAGGATGTCCATTTCCATCCCCACGAGCCCCGGGCGTTGCGGCTGGTGGCGGAGTGGAGGTATTAGAACCCGCCGGCGTTTCCAGGAGCGGCGGGCCCGCCCGTGATCTCCCGCAGGTATTGCCGGATCTCGGACTGACCGGGATCGAGATCCAGCGCCTTCTCGTACTCCCGCACGGCGCCCGGGATGTCTCCCAGGCACTGGCGGGTGAGCCCCAGGGCGCCGTAGGTGAGGGGGTTCTTGTCGTCGAGGTCCCGGGCGCGCCGCAGGTCTTCCAGCGCGTCGGGGCAGCGGCCGGAGTCGATCCGGTACCGGCCACGGAAGAGCCAGAGGGTGGGCTCACGCGGCTGGACCTCGACCGCCGCATCCAGCAGACGCAGCGCCCGATTCAGGTCGCCATCCTTCTGGTAGGCCACGGCCCGTCCGATGGTGCGCTGGGTGCCGGCGGGCAGTCCGGCCTGCAACGCCTTCATCAGCAGCTCGTCGGCGCGGTCCTTCTGGCGGTCGTCGCCGACGGTGGAGAAGAGGAGGTCGCTCAGGTTCCACAGGGCCGCGGCATCGTCCGGCTCTTTGGCGAGCGCCTTTTCGAACGCCGCCGCGGCCTTCTCCGGCTCCCCCTTCTCGCGGAGCAGCAATCCTTCGTTGTTGTAGGAGGTCACGGTGCGGGTCTGCTCCCCCGGCGCCGGCTTGCCCGGCCGGAAGTGGGCCCGGTAGTCGGCGGCGGAAGCGGATGAGGCCTTCACCCCGGGCAGCGGCCGGCCGGCAAGGCCGCGGGCGGGCGGCAGGCCGAGGAGCGCGAGGAGCGTCGGCGTCACCTGATCGAGGGCGCCGGCCTCTCTCGCGGAGCGTTTCTCGATGCCCGGACCCCAGAGGAGATAGATCCCCTCCGGCCGGTGCCACTGGCCGCCGACCTGGGCACTGGCGCTGCCGGGCCGGTCGGGGCGCCCCTCCTTCCAGAGGAAGCCGTGGTCCGAAGCCAGCATCAGCACCACGCCGGTGGCCTCGGCAGCCTCCCGGTACATCCCGAGCAGGCGGTCGACCTCGGCGAAGTAGCGCTCCGGCACCCCGCCATAGCGCTGGAAATCGGCGGCGGAGACCGCCTCCTGCCGTGGCGGGGCGAAGGGGGCGAAGACATGGCCGGCGGTGTCCGGTCCCTGGAGATAGATGATGGCGAGGTCCGGCTTGTCCGCCGTCAGCCGGGCGGTCACCGGAGTCCCCATGGCCGCCGTCTCGAGGCGGATCTGCCGCAGGGCGCTCACCGGATGGGCGTAGGGGTCCGGCTGCGCGGCCTGATTCTCGAAGTCGGTCTGCCGGAGGCCGGGGAGCCACGGCGCCAGGGCCTCGTAGCCGCCGCGGTCGTTGTACGCTTGGCGCAGGCTGGTGCGCGCCCACTCCTCGGCCTCGGCGGGATAGACCACCCCCGCCGGCAGCATCTCGTTGGGCTTGGGATCGAAGGCGAGCCAGAGGTCGGAGACCACGAGACCCCGCACCGGCTCGGCGGGGTAGGTGCCCCACATCCCGAGCACCGCGACGCTCCGGCCCGCGGCGGTGGCCATGTCCCACACCGCCGGCACCCGGCGCTCGGCGCTGGTGACCGGCTCCTCCTTCTCCCCTTCGGGAGAGATCCGGGTGTAGTCCAGGATGCCGTGCTCCAGCGGGCTGACGCCGGTGACCGAGGTCGTCCAGAGGAGGGGGCAGAGCGAGGGCTGGAAGGCGGCCAGGGTCCCGGACCGCCCCTCGCGGACGAGCCGCGCCAGGTTGGGCATCTTGCCAGCCGCGATGTATCCGTCCAGCAGCTCCCAGTCGGCGCCGTCGAGGCCGAGGAGGATCACCTTGCGTCCGGGCTTGGCGGCGGCCGCGATCTCCGGCACCGTCGGCGGCGGGGGAGTGACCGCGGGCCCCCCTGCGGCCCGAGCGGCGGCCGGCTCTTCCATCACCGTCTCCGGCGGCGGCGCCTCCCGCGCCCGGCAGGCGGACAGGGTCAGGACCAGACAGAGGAACAGCGGACAGATGGGACGTCGCAGCATGGGGGCGGCCTCGGTTGGCCGCCCTTATACCATGCCGCTCTATCCCGCCGGGCACTCCAGCCGGATGCGCCGCTTGGCCGACCGCTGATCCGCCAGGGCCAGCTCCTTGAAGGCCGCGAACCTGGAGGGATCGATCCAGCGCTGGCGGAGGTCCAGGGAGCGCTCGAGCTTCAAGACCTTGCCGTCGAGGGTGACCGTCTGCCGGAAGGCGCCCAGGTCGTTCTCCACCGTCTGCTCGTCCGGCTTGGGGACGCAGGCGCCGTCGGGCAGGGTGATGCGCCAGGAGACCAGGGACGTGCCGGGCGTCAGCACCAGCGGCTCGGTGCGGTCCTGGAGGAGGCCGGTGGACGGGGTGTTGGCGCCCGACGGCAACGAGAACGAGCTGGCGAGGCCGCCAGCGGGGAGCAATCCCGGGAGCTGGATCTGGGCCGAGATCGTGAACGCCGGCACGTCCGAGCCGGCCTGGGCCCAGCGGACCTGCGACAGGGCGGCGCCGGGGAGCAGCCGGCCGAGCACGCCGCGCACGCCCTGCTCCATCTCCTCGGGGCGTGACGCGGCGGCCAGGCGCTGGAAGCTCGATCCCAGGTCCCCTTCGAGGTCGAGGCGCACGCCGCCCCGGCCGCTGCCGTCCGGCTCGATCTTCAGCTCCACCTGGAGGCTCGTCTCCTCGAGCGCCGGCCGCAACGGCGTCCGCACCAGTCCGGACCGGTCCCCCCGCACCACCAGGGCGTACTGGTCCTGCACGCCGGGATGGAGCCAGGAGATGGAGCCGGTCTCGTCCGTGGGATCGACGAATAGGAGCCCCTCGGACACCGGGTCCCCGGGCGCGGCGAGGCCGTCGGCCGCCACCGCCACGATGAGGTGATTGAACTGGTCGTGCGAGGGGAACTCGGGGTCGATCCTCTCGTCCTCGGCCAGCAGGATGAGGGCGGGGTAGGCCTCGACGCCGGCCTCGCGCAGCAGGTCGATCAGGAGCAGCGCCTTGTCCTTGCAGTCGCCCCAGCGGCGCTCCATCACCTTCTCCGGCGGTGCTGGCCGATAGCCGCCGATCCCCACCTCCACCGCCACGTAGCGCACCTGCTTGGCGGCGAAGGCGAGAAGAGCGGCGAGCCGGTCGCGGGACGACGGAGCGCTGGCGGCCAGCTCCCGCGCCCGGCGCCGCACCGGCTCCGCGGCCCGCGGGACGTCGCGCAGCAGCCCCTCGTACCAGCGCCCCACGTCCTGCCAGGTGGCGGCGCCGCGCCAACCGTAGCGCAGGACCGGGTGGACGCCCGCTTCCGCCGGCGCCAGGTCCGGCGGCTCGCGGCGGGGGAGGTTGGCGGCGGTGATCACCACGCTGCCGGGGCTCTCCTGGACTGTCAGGCCGTCGCGGGAGCCGTCGATCCGCCAGCGCCAGTCCGCCCCGGCTCCACGTACCTCCACCCGCAGCTTCTCGACCGGATTGGACGACCCCAGGAAGATGGCGCCGGCCGGGAAGTAGGGCTCCTCCCGCACCGTCGAATCGACGCGCAGCACCGACCCCGGCGGCACCACGGGAAAGCTCACCACCTTGGCCTGGCGCGACGAGTGGAGCTCCCCCTCGGAAGTGAAGTCCACCGTGTCCTGGTCCTTGCGGCCCACCTTGACCACCTTGCCCTCGGGAGAGGTGGCGGAGGCGCTCAGCTCTTCCAGCGTCCGGTTCTGGTCCAGGAAGATCGGATAGGAGGACCACGCGGAGTAGTCCGCCGGCGTGTCGAGCCGGACCGCCAGGCGCTCGCGCTCGAGCACCGAGCCGTCCGGACGGATGTCGATCTCCACGCTCCGCTCCAGGATCGTCGCCGCCGGCACCGGCCCCGAGAGGGCCAGCCCGAGGGCCAGACTAGCGGCGGACCAGGACCAGGCCTTGCGCATCGTGCCTCTCCGTCAGGGTGTAGAGGTTCTGGATTTCCTCATACTGCCGGGACTCCTGCAGGAATTTCTGCTCGATGTCCATGCGGCGACGGTACTTGAGGGTGCGCGCGGCCTCGTCGACCTCGACGCTGGCGGCGATCTCGGTGACGCTGCCCTCGTGGGCCAGCGGCTTGGGAAGGGCCTCGGGCTTCCATCCCTCCGGCCAGCGCAGCGTCAGCTCGAGCTCGTCGCGGTCGGCGAAGGCGAGCAGGACCGGCGAGAGCCGGCGTGACGCCGTGAACGGCTGCTGCACGGGCCCGAAGGGGAGGCTCGGCCGGAGCGTCACCTCATCTCCCAGCACCTCGTCCTCCTGCTGCGTCATCGCCCAGGCGACCTCGAGCCGCTGGCCGTCGACCTCCTGCTTCACCTGGACGTCGCTGACGTCGTAGCCCTCGAAGGCGTTGCCGAGCCAGGTCTTCCAGGACTCGGCGACCTTGGCGGCCTCCTGCTGCGGGTCGAGGCGGAGCCAGGCGTGGAAGCCGGTCAGCTCCAGGGTGCCGCGCCCGGCCAGGCGCCCCTCGCCGTCGAGGCCCAGCTCCACCTTGGCGCGGCGCTGGTGATCCTCGAAGCGGGTGGTGGGGAGGATGACCGGCTGCGGCTTCTTGCGGTCGTAGAGGAGGGCCGGCGTCCCTTCGAGCCCGGGAGCCAGGTTGCCGAACGCGAGCGTGCGGTCGGAGGGATCGAGGTAGACGCGCTGGCCGTCGATCTCCGCCGCCACCACCAGGCTGTCGAACCACCAGGGGCTGGCGAGCTGCATGTCCACGGCGCCGCCGGAGCGGTCGGCTACCCAGACGGGCTGGGCCTTGATCCCGACGGCCCCCAGCATCGCCTGGAGGAGCAGGGCCTTCTCGGCGTAGTCTCCCTGCCTGGCGGCGAGCACGGCGTCGACGTTGGCGCCCTCCGCGAGCGCGACGCCCGGCACGTCCTTGGTCTCGATCTCGTCGCGCACGAAGCGATGGATGGCCTTCGCCTGCTCGCGGAGTCCGCCGCCGGCCTTGGCCAGCTCCCGCGCCCTGGCGTCGGCGGCCTTGGACTTGCGCAATGCCTTGTCGTAGGCCTTGCCGAAAATATCGCAGGTGCTCGCCCAGTCCTTGAACAGCTTGGTGACACCGCCGTAGCCGTCCTGGATGGCGGTGGGAATCAGCATGAAGCTGCTGGCGAGGTCGGCGAACGGCAGGCTGTAGGGCTCGGAGGGCACCGCCGGCAGGTTCTTGCCCCAGACCTTCACCAAAATACCGCTGACCGTCTGCTTCACCTCCTGCTCGATGCCGACCTTCATCGGATCGCGCCGCCAACTGCTGGTGACGATCCCCTCGGGCATCTCGCAGACCATCTCGGAGTAGAGGGTGGGCACGTCCTCCTGGAAGTACCAGGGCTCGAGGAAGAAGATGCTGTCGATCCGGATCTCGTAGGAGTAGTCGAGGATGGCGCCCACCTCGACCGCCGGGAAGGCGATGGCGGTGACGAACGTGTTGCCGGTCTCCGAGGTCTTGCGACGGAAGATGGCCTCCTTGGCCACCGGCACCACCCGGTTGTCGGGCAGCACGGTCCGCGCCTTGAGGTTCTGCAGGCGCGCCCACTTGCTGTGGTGGACCGCCACCTCGCCATAGCGCTTGCCCTCGTCGGTCAGGATCTTGCGGCGGATGCGGACGCTGAGGATGGAGGCGTCGTTGTTGCCGAGCACGCCGGCCATGGAGAACTCGCCCTTCTTGAACAGCACCACGGCCGGAGCGTTGGGCTGGTTGGGCACGCTGGTCAGGGCGCGCTCCTCGGCGGTGATCTCCGGGAAGCCGGCGGCCGCGGCCCGGAAGGGGAGGACGGCTCCGAGCGCCAGGGCGAGCAGCAGGGGAGCGAGAAGCAGCTTCTTGCGGGGAAGGATCATGAGATGGCTCTCCTTGTCATTCTCTCGCAAGTGAGCCGGCGCGGGAATCCATTTCGCGACCGGAGCCCCCGGGGAATGTCGGCGCGCCGACATGAACCCCTTTTGCGTGAGACGGAGGGGTGGAGCCTACCTCGGCTCCCTCACCCGTTCCCCGATGAGGTGCCGCACCACCGGCGGCTCCGGGCCGAGGTGGAAGGACCATGCCTCCCTCTCGATATCCCGGTCCGCCACGGTAGCCCGCTCGTGCTGGCGGAGGTGCTCGGCCCAGGACTGGACCAGGAAGACCTGGGTATAGAGGCCCGGCACGGCGGCGTCGGCGAAGAGGCCCCATTGCAGGGCGCCGTCCCGCAGGCGGATGCGGCGGATGTGCCGCATGGCCGCCGCGAACTCCGCCGCCCGGGCCGGATCGATCCGGTACTCGACAGTCACCAGCACCGGGCCGCGGTCGTGTTCGAGGTCCTGCGCGACCATGGGCGCCGGCCACTGCCGCGAGGGGGCCAGGTTGAGCCCCTCGCCGGAGCGGAGCTGGACCCGCGCGGTGGCGACCAGCCCTACGATCATCCCCACTGCCGAGACGGTGAGCGCCCAGGGGGTACCGAGCCGCTCGGCCATCGCCCCCCAGAGGGCGCTGCCGAGGGCCAGGCCGCCGAAGAACATCAGCATGTAGACCGACAGGGCCCGCGCCCGCACCCAGGAGGGGACGCTGGTCTGGATCGACACGTTGAGGCTGGACAGCAGCGAGACCCAGGCGCCGCCGGCGAACAGCATCGCCAGGAAGAGGAGAGGGAAGATCCGCAGCCAGGCGAGCGCCACCGTCGCCGCGGCGAAGACCAGCGTGGCCGCCGCCACCACCCGGTCCGCCGAATGACGGCTCCGCAGGCGGGGAAGGACCATGGCCCCGGCCACCGCTCCGGCTCCCATCGCCGCCAGCAGCAGGCCATAGTCCGACGGGCCCCGCCCCAGGTTGCGGGCGACCACCGGCACCAGCGCCCAGATCGAGCTGCCGCAGAGCACGAAGGCGCTCCCCTTGACGATGACCGCGATGACCTCGGGCGCGTGGCGCACGTAGCGCAGCCCGGTCCGCATCGCCCCCAGGAACTGCTCGGCGGGGAGCGTCGACGTCTCCTCCGGCCGCTTCCATGTATAGAGGACGGCGATCACCCCCACGAAGGAGGCGGCGTTGATCAGGAACGTCCACCCCGGACCGGCCGCGGCTACCAGCAATCCTCCCAGCGCCGGACCGGCGGCGCGGGCGATGTTGAAGCCGATGCTTCCCAGAGCCACGGCGCCGGCGAGGTCCTCCCGCGGCACCAGCTCCGGGATGATCGCCTGCCACGCAGGGCCGTTGATCGCCGCGCCCATCCCCAGCAGGAAGGTGAAGAGGAGCAGGGTCCAGGGGGAGGCGCCGCCGGCGAGGGTGGTCAAGGCGAGACCGCCGGCCGATAGCGCCATCCAGGTCTGGGTGATGAGGAGGAGCCGGCGGCGGTCGACCACATCGGCGATGGCGCCGCCGGGGAGCGACAGGAGGAACATGGGCAGGCTCGTCGCCGCCTGGACCATGGCCACCATCGCCGTCGAGGTGGTGAGCGAGGTCATCAGCCACGACGCCCCCACGCTCTGCAGCCACGTTCCGACGTTCGACGCCAGGCTCGCCGTCCACAGCCAGCGATAGACCCGGTGCCGCAGCGGGCTCCAGGGGGAGACCGAAGAGCGAGACGGCTCCGGTGACTGCTGGGAAGGCGGCGGCTCCACCGGACGCGCCGGTTCCCGTGGCCTGAGGTCTTGTTGTAAATACGGGGTGCGCATCAGGTGGGCAGGTCCTTCAGAGGGAGCCGTCAGGCCGCGGCCGGCAGACGGACCTCCACGGCGGCTCCTCC
>DASPJI010000547.1:0-3166 GCA_035628695.1 Thermoanaerobaculia bacterium
GCCGGCCAGGAGGTCGCCGGTCTCGGCATCCACCAGCACCCGGCGGTGGTAGGTGCAGGCGGTCAGGCGGGAGCGCTCCGGCAGGTAGGGGACGTGCAGCCGCCGAGGACAGAAGGGTCCCGGCAGCTCGCGGCTGTCGGCGCAGACCTCGAGGGTCTCGTCGGGGACCGCATCCACCGGTGGGCGGGCTGGCCCCCCATCCCGCTCCTCCAGGGCGCGGAACAGGTCGAAAAGCAGCGGCCCGGCGTGCTGGCTGCCCGAGATCCCCTTGCGCGGCCGGCCGTCGAAGTTGCCCACCCAGACGCCGATGGTGGTGCGGGCGGAGAAGCCGACCGCCCAGGCGTCGCGGTGGCCGTAGGAGGTGCCGGTCTTCCAGGCGACGGCGGGCACGCCGCGGGTGAGGTCCCACGACTCCGGCAGGTCGGGGCGGCGCACGTCGGTGAGGATACCGGTGATCGCCCGCGCCGCGTCGCGGGAGAACAGGCGGTCGGTCTCCTCCGGCGGCGCGCCGGCCGCGTCTCCCTCCGGCTCCAGCAGGCGGACCGGACGGTGGACGCCCCCTTCGGCCAGGGTGGCGTAGAGGTTGGCGAGGTCGACCAGGGTCACCTCGCCGGCCCCGAGGACCAGGGGGAGGCCGTACTGCCCGGGCTCGCGGTCCAGGGTGGCGAGGCCCCCCCGGCGCAGCAGCTTCAGATAGTCGCCGAGCCCCACCTCGGCGAGCAGGCGGACGGCGCAGGCGTTGAGCGACTGCACCAGGGCGTCGCGCACGGTGACCCGGCCGCGGTAGCGCTCGTCGTAGTTCTCCGCCACGTAGCCGCCGAAGTCGGTGGGTATATCCAATAGATAAGAGTCGGGGAGGACCCGCCCCTCGTCCAGGGCCATGGCATAGAGAAAGGGCTTGAGCGTCGAGCCGGGGGAGCGGCGGGCCACGGCGCCGTTGACCTGGCCGGAGGCGTCCCGCTCGAAGAAGTCGGCCGACCCGGCGAGCGCCCGCACCGCCCGGGTCTCGTTGTCGATGACGACCACGGCGGCGTTGCCGATCCCCTGGTCGCGCAGCTCTCCGCTCCGGCGCCGCACCTGCTCCTCGACGATCCTCTGCACCCCCCGGTCGAGTGTGATACGCAGCCGCTCCTGCCCGGGGAAGCGCTGGACGGCCCACTCGGTGAGGTGAGGGGCGGCGAAGGGGGCCCGGCCGCGCTCCCGGGGCAGGGGCTGGCGCGAGGCCGCGGCGATCTCCGCGCGGGGGAAGGCGCCGCGCGCGGTGAGCTGGGCGAGCACCCGGTCCCGCGCCGCCTCGGCCGCCTGCGGCCGCCGCACCGGGTCGTAGCCCACGGGCGAGCGCGGCAGCGCGGTGAGGAGCGCGATCTCCGACAGCGAGAGCTGCTCCGGCCGCTTGCCGAAATAGAACCAGGCCGCCGCCCCAACCCCCTCGACGTTGCCGCCGTAGGGGGCGAGGTTCAGGTAGATCTCCAGCAGCTCGTCCTTGGAGTAGCGGCGCTCGAGCTGGAGGGCGCGGAAGCTCTCCCGCACCTTGGACGGCAGCGTCCGCGGCCCCGGCTCGGCCATGCGGGCGATCTGCATGGGGATCGTCGAGGCGCCGGAGACCACCTCTCCGGCCCGAGTGTTGGCCCACGCCGCCCGCAGCACCGCCAGGGGATCGACGCCGGGATGGCGCCAGAAGCGCTGATCCTCGGACGCCACCAGCGCCCGGGGGAGCTCGGAGGGAAGCTCGGACAGCCGCACCGGGAACCGCCAGCGGTCGTCGGACGGCAGGAAGAACCGCAGCGGCTCCCCCTGCCGGTCCAGCACCACCACGGCGGGCGGCTTCTCCAGGGCCTCCCAGGGGAAGGGGAAGAGGAGGTCTAGGAGGAGGAAGAGGAGGAAGGGGGAGGCCAGGGCGAATACCAGGAGGAGGGATGCTCTCCAGGGGGTTCCCCAGAGAGTCCTCACCCATACGGGCAGACCTCCCCCCATACGAACAGCTTCCTTCTGAGACACCTTCAACCTGCCCCTACTCCCTGAGCTTCACCTCGATCGTCCCCCGCTCGCCGGCCGCGCGGAGGGCGGGGTTGTACATGGCCTCGGCCTGCACCGGCGGCAGCCGGAAGCTCCCCGGCGCCACCGCGCGGGCCAGCGTGTAGTAGGTCTGCCACGAGTTGGGGGGCAGATCGACGAAGAGCAGGATGCGATCGTCGCGCAGGTCGAGGTAGTCGAGCGCGCCGGCGTCGGCCACCCAGGGCGTCTGCTCGGTGGTCGAGAGGCGCGGGTTCTCCACCTCGAGGCCCGAGGGGAGGAGGTTGACCACGGCGACGTTCGAGACCGGGCCGGAGACGCTGCGCACCCGGGTGCGCATCACCACCAGGTCCCCCTGCCGGACGTTGCCGAGGTCGAGCGGCTGTCCCTCGCGGTTCAGAAGCGCCCGCTCCACCTCCAGGCCCGCCGACGCCGGCCTGTAGGCGTCGTCGGTGGGCACGCCCCGGGTGAGCACGTGGTAGAAGGCCGCCCCTCCCTTGTAGCCCGCGTCCATCTGGAGACGAATGGGCCCGTCGCCGCGCAGTGCCCGGAAGGTGACGGTCTTGTTGGTGAAAGTGCCCACCTTCTTGCCGCCGACGAAGACTGACCCGGAGTAGGGGGGCATCTTCGCCTGGCGCTGCACGAGCTGGCCCAGGGCGATGAGGGTGAAGCCCTCCTCCTGGGTGTTCCACTGCCGGACCTCGCGGGCGTCGCGGGCCAGGCGGTCGGCGAGCGCCGGGATGCGCGGACTGTTGGGCGCCGCGTCCAGCAGCGCGAGCAGGAGCATCGCCCGGTTGCGGATCGTCGAGTTGAAGTTGCCATTCGTCTGGCGCTCCACCTGCTCCACCTCGCCCAGGTTCGACAGCAACGTCTGCAACGCCCGGGGATTGCCGGTCGTGGCATAGGCCGCCGCCAGCATCGCCCGCGACTCGGGGCGCAGGCTCCCCAGGTGCTTCTCGCGGATGAAGTCCATGGTCCCCTGATCCGCCTTGCCGGCGCGGGCGAGGACGTAGAGGCCGTAGACGGCGCGCTGCAGCTCCTCGCTGCCGTACGCCGACTTGGCCTTGACCTGCCCGGCCACCCAGGCCAGGGCGCGGTTGAGCATCCCCTCGTCCACCGGATGGCCGGCCCGCCGCGCCTCAGCCAGGAAGTG
>DASPJI010000548.1:0-2643 GCA_035628695.1 Thermoanaerobaculia bacterium
TCGACGTCATCGAGGATCGCGCCCACGGGCACGAAACTGGGATGAGCGAGCGTCGCCGGGTCCATGCCTTCGGCGAGCATCTCCTCGTCGCTGAACCGGCGCACCGTCTCGACGCCGTCGCGCAGGTTGCGCCAGAACTCGTCAAGGTTCCGCGCTCCGGGGAACCGGCCGGCCATACCGATGACGGCGACCGCCTCGGTGAAGTCTTCGCTATCGGGATCTGTCATCACGGTTTCTTCTTGAGTCTCGACTGTGCGGCGGCCATGGCCTGCCGCTGCTTGCTCATCGCGGTCCGCTGCTTCTCGCCGAGGTCCTGGGCCTTCCTGGCCGCGGCGGCTCCGGCGTCCGTTCCGCCCAGGTGACGGGCGAGCGACTGGACGGTGGGGAAACGGAAGAGGTCCACCACCGCGACCTCGCGGCCGAGCGCCTCGCTCAGCCGGCCCTGCGCCTGCACCAGCAGCAACGAGTGGCCGCCGAGGTCGAAAAAGTTGTCGCCGAGCCCGACGCGATCGACGCGCAGCAGCTCTTGCCAGACGCGGGCGATGGCACGCTCGAGCTCGGTCTCCGGCGCCGTGTAGGCCGTGCCCAAGTCGGGGCGCTCGCCGCCGGGGACGGGCAGGGCGCGGCGGTCGACCTTGCCGTTCGGCAGCAGCGGCAGGGCCGGCAGGATCACGAACGCCGACGGCACCATGGCCTCGGGCAGGCGCTCGAGCAGGAAGCCGCGCAGCTCGGAGACGGTCGGCGACTGCCCGGGCTGGGCCGCGATCCAGCCCACCAGCCGGACGCCCCCTGCCGGATCGGCCACAGCGCCGACAGCGGCTTCGCGGAGCGCGGGGTGGCGCGCCAGAGCAGCCTCCACCTCCCCAGGCTCGACGCGTACGCCGCGCACCTTGACCTGGAAGTCGACGCGCCCGCCGAACTCCAGGGCGCCGTCGGGGCGGAAGCGCGCCAGATCGCCAGTCCGGTAGAGCCGGAGCCCGGGCCCCTCGAACGGGGCGGGCACGAAGCGCTCGGCGGTCAAGCCGGGCTTCCCCAGATAACCCTGGGCGAGGCCGCCGCCGCCGAGACAAAGCTCACCCCAGACGCCCAGCGGCACCGGCCGCAGGGCGCGGTCGAGCAGGTAGGTCCGGACCCCGTCCACCGGCCGGCCGATGGGCACTTCGGCCTCCATGCGCCGCTCCCACGGCGCGGTGCTCAGGTCGGAGTGGGTGGCGACGATCGTTCCCTCGGTCGGACCGTAGGTGTTGACCAGACGCGCGGCCGGCACCCGCTCGCGCCAGGCGCGGACCCGCCCCGGCAGGGCGCGCTCCCCACCCAGGATCACCAGCCGCACGCCCGGCGGAACGGCGAGGGACGGGTCCCTCTCCAGCGCCGCGACGATCTCGTGCCAGTAGGCGGTGGGCAGGTCGAGCACCGTGATGCCGAGCCGCCCGACGCCGGCGAGGAACTCGGGGATCTCTTCGGCCCGCGGTCCGGAGCGCAGCACCAGCGTCGCACCCGCCGCCAGGCAGGGGTAGATCTCCTCGGCACTGGTGTCGAAGCCGATGGACGCGAACTGCAGGACGCGGTCCTCCGGCTCCAAGCCGTAGGCCCGGCGCGCAGTCTCCACGTACCGAGCCAGCGATCCATGCCGTACCACGACCCCTTTGGGCTGTCCGGTGGAGCCGGATGTATAGAGAATGTAGACCGGCTGGTCGGGATCGACCTCCTGCTCGAAGGCGGGCCCGTCCTCTTCCTCGTCGACCCTGAGGACCTCGGCCCGGTGCTCCGGGAGCGACGGCAGCAGAGCCTCGCGGGTGAGGAGCACATGGGCGCCGGAGTCCTCCAGCAGGAAGGCGAGACGGTCCGCCGGATAGTCGGGGTCGAGCGGCAGGTAAGCGGCGCCGGTCTCGAGCACGGCGAGCAGGGCGACGATCAGCTCAGGGGAGCGGTCGAGGAAGATACCGACGACCACACCAGGACCGGCACCGGCCCGCCGCAGCCGGCGGGCGAGCCGCCGGGCCTTCTCTTCGACCTCGCCGTAGGTCATCTCCCCCGCCGGCCAGAGGAGGGCCGGTGCCGCGGGCGAGCGCCGGGCCGCGGTCTGGAACTGGCGGTGGACCGCTGGCTGCGCCGCAGCCATCTCGGCGGTGTCGTTCCACTCGAGCAGGAGCTGATGGCGCTCGGCATCACCGAGCAGCGGCAGCTCGGAGAGCGGCTTCCCAGGGCTGGCGAGCGCGCTCCGCAGCAGGGTCAGGAGTTGGCGGCCCAGGCGGTGGATGGTCGGTGGATCGAACAGGTCGAGGTTGTGCTCCAGGCTGCCGACGAATCCTTCGTCCGCTTCGGTCAACCACAGGCTGAGGTCGAAGTTGGACCGCTCGTCGTCAAGGGTGACCGGCGACAGCTCGACCTCCATGGGCTCGACGGATGCCGCGGGGAAGCTCTGTAGCAGCAGCATCACCTGGAACAGCGGAGTGTGGGAGAGGGTACGCTCGACGCGCAACGACTCGAGCAGCCGTTCGAAGGGCACCTGGCCATGGTCGAAGGCACCGAGCGTTACCTCCCGCAGACGCCGCACGAGCCCGGAGAAGGCGGGGTCCCCCGAGAGGTCGCCGCGCAAGACAAGGGTGTTGATGAAGAAGCCGATCAGCCCCTCCAGCTCGG
>DASPJI010000549.1:0-7572 GCA_035628695.1 Thermoanaerobaculia bacterium
GCCGAAGAAGTCCCCCGGGTTCCAGGTGGGCGGCTGGTCCGCCTGGGCCACGTCGTAGCCGATGAGGAAGTTGAGCCGCGCGAACTTGACCCCGGACTCCAGGTGCATCGGCTGGTCCATGTCGTCCTTGGGCCGGTGATACCGGGTGCGCATCCACTCGACGATGCGGGCGGGGCCGTCGATCTTGGGGTCGGCGCTCTGGGCTCCGTGGGTGATGAAGACCGCCGGCACCCCCTGGCGCACGAAGGAGTACTGGTCGCTGCGGATGAAGATGACCTCCTCCGGCGCCGGGTCCGGGCTCAACGTGAAGCCCACCCTCTTGGCCGCGGCCTCGACCACCGGCCCGAGGCTGGAGTGCTCGGCGCCGAAGGCCACCACGTCCTTCAGCGGGAAGGGCATCACGAACATGTCCAGGTTGACGTTGGCGACGATGCGCTCCCGCGGCACGGTGGGGTGCTGGGCGAAGTAGTCGGAGCCCCGCAGCCCCTTCTCCTCGCCGGTGACGGCGACGAAGAGGATCGAGCGCCGCGGCGCCGTGGGCAGGGAGACGAACGCCTTGGCGGCCTCGATCAGGGCGGCGATGCCCGAGGCATTGTCGAAGGCGCCGTTGTTGATGGAGTCGCCGTCCACCGGATCGCTCACCCCCACGTGATCGAGGTGGCCGGTGTAGACCACGTACTGGTCGCGCAGCCGCGGATCGGAGCCGCGCAGCACGGCCGCGACGTTGGGGCTGTCCACCCGGGTGTGCCGGGCGGTGCTCTTGAGCGTCGCGCGCACCGGCAGGTCGAAGCCCTGCGGCTTGCTCGCGTCGGCGTCGTCGAGGGCCTGGTCGATCGTCTTCGGCGCCCCCTGGAAGAGGGCCGCGGCCCCCTGCTCGCTCAGCCAGGCGGAGCCCCGGATCTCCCCCCAGACCTCGTCCGGCTTGCCGGCCGCGTCCACCCAGCGCATGCCACCCGTCTTGGCGTGCCGCACGACCTGGCTCCACGGGAAGCTCTTCCGGTCGTCCCGGTTGGAGATGATGAAGACGCCGATGGCGCCGTGGGCGACGGCGTTCTCCCCCTTGAGCCGGGTCGACGAGTAGTAGGCCCGCTGGTTGTGCGGGAAGGCGGCCGGCGCGTCGGTGAGCAGGGCGACGATCTTGCCCCGGACGTCCACGCCGGCGTAGTCGTCGTAGTTGAGCTCCGGCGCGGTGACGCCGAAGCCGACGAAGGCGACGGGGGCGGTCACCTCGGCGCTTTCGGGCAGCAGACTGTCCACCCGCATGATGTAGTCCACGCCGTAGCGGAGGTCCGCCTTCGACCCCTGGCGCTGGAGGGTGACGGAGCACTCCTTCTCCTCCGCCACCGACCTGCGGAACGGCACCGGCTGGAAGTAGGTGCCGCCGGCCCCGGCCGGCTCGAGACCGGCGGCCTCGAGCTGCGTCGCCACGTACTGGGCCGCGATGTCGTACCCGCGGGTGCCGGTGCCGCGCCCCTCCAGGAGGTCGTCGGCCAGGAACCGCATGTGGGCCCCGATGACCTCCGGGCGGATCAGCGCCATCGCCTGGTCGGTAACCGCCGCGTCGGTGATCTGGGGATTGACCGCGGGGGGCTGCGCGGCGGCGCCGCAGGCGAGGGTGAAAAGGGCTGCGGCCGTCCAGAGGGGCCGCGAAACAGGACGGTGCATCGGAGGGCTCCTTTCGTTCTCTGGCCCGTGGAGTGTACCCGATGGCACCCCCGTTGCACTTTCTTCCCGAGGGGGCCATCTCGTCCCCGCTACGTCACTCCCGGAGGTACCAACATGAAAAACGTAGCCTTACAGAAGCTCGGTCTCGGCGGAGAGCGCGGGGAGATCAGCGGGCTCCAGGCGGTGACGCCGGACCTCGCCCTTCTCCAGCTCTCGATCGTCAACGTCCTCTTCCATGGCCGGCCCGGCGCCGGCGACCGGAAATGGGTCCTGATCGACACGGGCCTCACCACCTCGGCGCCGCGGATCATCCGGGCGGCTTCCGAATGGTTCGGCGTGGGGGCGCGCCCCTCGTGCATCGTCCTGACGCACGGCCACTTCGATCACGTGGGATCGCTGCGCGAGCTGGCCGAGATGTGGGACGTCCCGGTCTACGCGCACCCCCTGGAGATGCCCTACCTCACCGGCCGCTCCGACTATCCGCCCCCGGATCCGACGGTCGGCGGCGGCGCCATGGCCTACCTGTCGCGCTTCTATCCCCGCAAGGGGATCGACCTCGGCGGCCGGGTCCAGGCCCTGCCGGCCGACGGCAGCGTGCCGGACATGCCGGGCTGGCGCTGGATCCACACGCCGGGGCACACCCCCGGGCACGTGGCGCTCTTCCGGGATTCGGACCGGGCGCTGATCGCCGGCGACGCCTTCGTCACCCAGGTCCAGGAGTCGGCTACCGGCGTGCTGACGCGCCGGCCGGTGGTGCACCGGCCCCCCGCCTACTTCACCACCGACTGGTGGGCCGCCCGCCGCTCGGTCGAGGAGCTGGCGGCGCTGCAGCCGGAGGTGGCGGCCACCGGGCACGGCATCCCCATGCACGGCGAGGTGCTGCGCCGGCAGCTCGACGAGCTGGCGATGAGCTTCGACGACGCGGTCCCCGCGCACGGACGCTACGTCCGCCACCCGGCGCTGGCCGACGAGACCGGCGTGGTCGCCCTGCCGCCGCCGGTGCCGGACCGCATGCCCGCGGCGCTGTTCGCCCTCGGCGTCCTGGCCGTGGCCGGCTTCGCGCTCAGCCGCAGGAGGCACGCCGTGGTCCACACCGGGAGCGACGTCTGGTGATCTACATCTTGCCGTGACCGACGGAGGGAGGCACGCCGAGCTCGCTCCGCACGTCCCAGAGGTCGGGGAAGAAACGGCGGTCGGTGGTGGAGCGCAGGTACTGCGCCCCCTCGCTGCCGCCGGTCCCCGGCCGGCCGCCGATGATCCGCTCGACCATCTGCACGTGCCGCAACCGCCAGAGCCCGAACCCCTCGTCGTAGCCGATCAGCGCCTCGGCCAGGAGGAAGAGGTCGTAGTGCTGCTCGACCTCGCGGTAGAGGCGGGCGAGCTCGCGGACCCGGGCTTCCCGGCCCTCCTCCTCTTCCGGAAGGTCGAAGCCGCGGCGCCGCAGCAGGTCGTAGAAGGCGCCGCGGAGGGTCGGCCCGGCGAGGCGCTCCTCCAGGCGGGCGCGCTCCGCTGTCCCCGGCGGGTAGTTCTCCAGGAAGCGCGGGTCCTTGAGCCCGGAGACGTACTCGATCTCCCGAAACTGCGACGACTGGAAGCCGCTCGCCGGGAACAGGTGGTCGCGGAAGGCCAGGAAGTCCATGGGGGTCATGGTCTCCAGCACGTCGATCTGCCCCACCAGCAGGCGCTGAATCTCGAAGCAGCGCCGGAAGACCCGGGTCGCCCCCAGCACGTCCCCCTGGTCGAGGCGGACGATGGCGGCGTCGACCTCGTGCAGGATCTGCTTGAACCAGAGCTCGTAGACCTGGTGGATGATGATGAACAGCATCTCATCGTGGTGCGGCGGGTCGGAGAGCAGGTGCTGGAGGGAGGTGAGCTCCCCCACTTTCAGGTACCCGCCATAGCTCAGGCGTTGCTCGCTGTCCGGCAATCCAAACGGCATCAGAGGCCTCCCATGGTTTCCGGCGCAGGAGTCTAGCATCCGGGCGGAGCGCTTCCACGGGCATCGCCTCTGCTGATAGTCTCTGGTCTGTCTCGGCAGTACGGAGGGAACCCGATGGCCGCCGATCCCCAGCTCCCCACGACCACCACCCCCGCCCGCCGCCGCGGGTGTGGCAAGCCCGTGCTCGTCCTCCTGCTCCTGGTGCTGATCGCGGCCGGGATCTTCGCCCTGTACTCCTGGATCACCCTGAGCTACAGCTACTCGGACGGCGAGCGGGTCGGCTACGTCCAGAAGTTCTCCCACAAGGGCTGGCTCTGCAAGACCTGGGAAGGGGAGCTCCAGATCGTCAGCATGCCGGGCAGCATGCCGCAGATCTTCGCCTTCTCCGTCCGCGACGAAGCCGTCGCCGAGCGCATCAACAAGGCGCTGGGGAGCCGGGTGGCCCTCCACTACGAGGAGCACCGCGGCGTCCCCACCTCCTGCTTCGGCGAAACCGGTCACTTCGTCACCGACGTGCGGGTCGTCGGCCAATAAGACGGTCAGTGCGGCGGCGCGCCCGGGAAGCGCTCGACGTGGAAGCCGCCGTCGCGGCCGGCATAGAGGACGTGACGGCCCTTGAAGAAGACGGTGTAGGCCACGGTACCCGCCGCCATGATCCGGCGCAGGAAGTCCGGATAGCCGATCTCCCTTCCTTGAACGGCGGCCAGGGCCTGCCGCACCCCCTCCTCCGAGAAGCGCTCCGCGATCGCGGGCGCCCCTTCTAAAGGAAGCGCCTTCTTCTCCACCCGCTCCGTGGCGTCGTAGTAGCTCGTTTCGCGACCCACGAGATCGGCGTGGTAGCGCTCCACCCCCTCGGCGGCCAGCCGCCGCACCACCTCCGGGAACGTGATCTCCCCCGCGAACGACAGCCGCGCGCATTCGCGGATCGTCTCCCTGGTCCTCGCTTCCATGACTCCTCCTTTCGCAACGGGCGCCGGTGCCCGCCGTCGAGAGGCATCCTAGGAAGGAGGGAGGGGCCCGGTCTTGAAGAAATGCGACGTCAGACGCCTTCGAGCGCCGCGGCGAAGTCGCCGGGGGGCCGGCCCGTCCGTGCCGTGAAGCTGCGGACGAAGTGGGACTGGTCCGCGTAGCCCGCGCCGAAGGCCAGGTCCGCCCAGGACCGGCGGCGCGGGAGCTGTCCCAGGACCCACTCGAACCGGGTGAGGGAGGCGAGCTCCTTGGGCCCGACGCCGACCTGGAGCTTGAAGAGCCGCTCCATCTGCCGGCGGCTGATCCCCAGGCCGCGGGCGACGGCTTCCACCGGGAGGGTGCCGTGAGCCTGGCGGATCCGCCCCACGGCGTCGAGAACCGCCGGGTGGGGCCGGCGGCGCGACCGGTCCAGCAGGTCGAGGAAGAAGGACTGCACCAGCTCCCCCAGCTCATCTATCCCACCAGCCTCCTGGAGCCGGTCCTCCAGATCCCGCGTTGGGGCGGCCGGGAGGATCGAGCCGAGGGGGACGTGGCCGCCGGCGACCTCGCTCATCGGGCAGCCGAGCAGGGGCCAGGCGCCGTGGGGCTCGAGCACCACGAGGACCGAGCGGGTCTCCGGCCCGGGCCGGAAGGAACGCCGCGTCGCCTGGAGGCCGGTGATGCCGCCGCGCGCCAGCAGCTCCGGCCCGTCGTCGCGCAGCACCTCCAGCCGGCCGCGGTACTGGAAGCCGATGACGGGGAACGGCTTCGGCAGGACCTCGTACGGCCGCGGCGCCGGCGGAGCGCCGGCCGGGTCCTCGACCAGGATCTCCTTCACGTAGGGCGCGAGGGCCGGGTGGACACGGGTCATGGCCGCCCAGGGTAGCACCGTCCGGGACCGTCATGCCGGGGAGATGAACCTGCCCGGTCTCCTCGTGCCGCTTCGCGCGTCCGCCCAGGGTCCGGCGGCCTCTCTTGTCCGGGACCTCAACACCCGGGTGGTCGAGCGGTCCCCCTTCGAGCCGGTCCTCGGGTCCTATCCGGACGCGTTCACCAGCCTCGGGGGCAAGCTGTTCTTCACCGCCCAGGCGGGACAGCCAGGGGACTCCACCGGCGTCTGGGTCAGCGACGGCTCCGCCAGCGGCACCCGGCAGCTGACCTCCTCCCCGAGCGAGATCGTGGGCGCGGCCGCCCCGCCGCCCGCCCGGGTCACCGAGCGGACCGGCCTCCCCGCCGGCAGCGCCGCCGCCGGCGCCTGCGTGCCCGCGGCCGGCCGGCTGTGCCTCAACGGCGGCCGCTTCGCCGTCGAGGCCCGGTGGAAGGACTTCGCCGGCCAGACCGGCAGCGGCACCGGCGTCGGCCTCACCGGCGACACCGGCTACTTCTGGTTCTTCGGCCCGGAGAACGTCGAGGTGATGGTCAAGGTGCTCGACGACCAAGCGCTGAACGGCAAGTTCTGGGTCTTCTTCGGCGCTCTGTCGAACGTCGAGTACACCCTGACCGTCACCGACACGCTGACCGGCAAGGTGAAGTCCTACACCAACCCGGGCGGACGCTTCGCCAGCGTGGGCGACACCGGCGCGTTCTGAGAACGGCGGATCGTCACTCCTTGAGCGCCTTCTTGAGGAGGGCGATCTGCCCGGTGTGGTAGGCGTGGTGCTGGACGAGGCCGCGCAGCATCCCCTCGAAGGAGACGCCGGTGCCCAGCGGCAGGTCGCGGGCGTCTCCCACCATCTCGGACAGGCGCTCCTCGGGGAAGCCCTCGAGGGCGCGCAGCAGCCTCTCGTGGGCGCTCTCCAGCCCGGCCAGGGCGGCGTCCCAGGTTGCCGCGCTCACCACCGGGAGCGCCGGCCAGTCCCCGGCCTGCGGCAGCGACGGCTCGCCGCCTTCGACACGCCGGGCGACCTCCTCCGTCCAGCCCGTCATGTGGAGGACGAGGTCCCAGACCGAGTGCGCGGCGGGCAGCGGGTGGACCGCCGCCTCCGCCGCCGAGATGCCGGTGAGCACCTCGCGCATGGACGGCCCATACCAGGGATCACCGCTGTAGATCCGTCCGAACTCCTCGATCAGCTCTGCCACCTTGTTCATGAGCGCCTCTCTTTCAGGGGAACCCACCCGGACCGCTTGCGGGGCCCGGCCTGGAATCGTACAGTAGCCGGGCCCGTCCAGCCGAGACCGCTTTCGATCTAGGAGACCACCTCGATGAGGGACCTGCGCTCGCTGCCGCTGCTGCTCGCCCTGCTCACCGTGCCCGTCCTGTCGCACGCCCAGTTGCCCCCGGCGGCGACGGGGGTGGCCCGGAACGTGCCCGACGGCTTCGAGGTGCGCTGGCACATCGTCCGCCCCGGCGAAACCCTGCGCGGGATCACCGAGAAGTACCTGGGCTCGTCCGCCCGCTGGCCGGAGAACCATCGCCTGAACCCCGGCGTCGCCGATCCGGACCGCCTCCTCCCCGGCCAACGGCTCCGGGTGCTCCTCCCCAAGCGCGGCGCCCCGCCGGCGGCGCAGGTCCGCAAGGTGTCGCGCCGGGTGGAGGCGAAGCCCTCCCCCACCCCCTGGAGCGAGGCGTGGATCGACGACCTGCTGCTGGAGCGCGACGGTCTGCGCACCTTCACCAAGTCCTCCGCCGAGATGGAGTTCACCGACGGCACCCGCCTCCTGGTGACCGAGGACTCCCTGGTCTTCCTGAGCCGCGCCGGGGGCGCCGGCGGCGCCGGGGGTCGATTGCGCGGCGTCGACCGGAAGGCGGTCGAGATCGTGGAGGGGCAGGCGGACGTCGAGGCCCGCCCGGCGGCCGGCCGCCCTACGCCCGAGGTCGAGATCGTCCTCGGCACCACCCGCGCAACCGCGAAGCCCGGCCCCGCCGGCACCTCACAGAGCCGCGCCCGGAAGGCAGGACCGGGCGCCAAGGTGATGGTCTACGGCGGCACCGGCGAGGTGGAGGCCGGCGGCGCCAAGGTGGCCGTGCCCGAGGGCATGGGGACGTCGGTGGCGCAGAGCGGGCCACCGTCGCCGCCGGA
>DASPJI010000550.1:0-15156 GCA_035628695.1 Thermoanaerobaculia bacterium
CCGCCGGCTCGTACGCCCAGAACACGCCCAGCGTCTTGCGGGGCCGCTCCTTGGAGGGTGCCCGTGCTGCCAGCGCCTCGATCATCCGCTCGGTGTCCGCGTCGTAGCGCCAGGCGTCGGTGTGGGTGAGGTTGGCGCGGCCCGCTGTATGGACGAGGAGCAGGAGGGAGAGGACGCCGTAGGCCCCCGCGAAGAGGGTGCGCCCCATCCGGCCGCCCGCCTCGATCTCCCGGTCCACCGCCGCTCCCAGGGTCAGGAAGAAGAGGGGGAGGAAGAAGAGGGCGGAGCGGTCGATCACGAACCGGGTGCCGAAGAGGTGGTGCTGGAGGAGGATGCCGACGGCCGTCACCACGGCGATGGCGGAGACGACGGCGCCGTCATCCACCGCGCCCGCGGCCGGCCGCCGGCGGCGCGTCCAGACCACGAGGGCGCTGGCCAGGAAGAGCACGAGCGCGGCCACCGCGAGCGCCATGGGCCGGCCGGGGCGGTGGAGCGGGTGCTCGCCATAGAGGGCGCTCTCGACCAGGCTGCGGACGGTGTCGGCGACGAAGCCCACCTCGCCGCCATGGTAAAGCTCGCCTCCATTCTTGAGCTTGAGGAGGGTCGGCAGCACCCCGGCGACGAAGAGGCCGCTGAGCACCGCCACGGCCCCGGCGGTCCTCATCGCCCGCCGCTGGAGCGCGAAGCCCAGGAGCACCGCCGCCGCGGCGAGATAGACGTTGAGGAAGCCGAAATGCGCCAGCGCGGCGCCGGCGAGGAGGGCGAACGCGGCCACGGCCCGGACGGGGCGCGGCGCGGCCTCCTCCAGCGTGGTGACCAGCACGTAGACGCCGGCCAGCATGAGCCCCATGGCCAGCCCATAGCCCCGGGCGAGGGAAAAGAAGTCCAGCAGGAACGGGTTGGCCAGGAGCAGCACGAACGTGCAGACGGCGGCCAGCGGGTGGCGCATCCGTCGCACCAGGAGGACGGCCGCGGCTACGTACAGGACATGCCCCAGCCAGCTCGGCAGCCGCAGCGCCAGCTCACCCGGGCCGAACAGCGTGGCGCTCATCCGCATCAGCAGCGAGTTCAGCAGGTGGTTGTTCGACGGAGAGAAGCCGTTGTACCTGAGAGTTTCCAGGAGAGGCGCGTCGACGAAGTGGAGATAGGTGACGCTCTCGTCGTGGGTGAACGAGAGGAGCGCCGCGCGGGCGAGCGTATAGGCCAGGGCGATGCCGCCCAGGACGAGCAGGACTGCGGACAGGATCGCCTGCCGCGAGGAGCGGGCCGGATCGACGAGCATGCGCGCGTGGAGAATTCATGCAACTTGCGCGCCGTCCGAGGCCGGTCCGCGTCTTTGGACCGGGTGCCGAACCGTGCCCGCATTTGGCGCATCTGTAGGTAGAGGCAAGCCATGCCCGTTCGCTCTGTCCAGCCCAATCCCGGGCTGGGCGCTCGTTGGGAGATGAAGTCATGCGTTCGAAATCTCTGACATTGGGCCTGCTCGTGCTCGTCGCTTGCTCGGGGGCGTCCTGGGCGGCCGGAGCCGTGGAAGGTCTGCGCACGCCGGCCGAGCTGACCTTCGGCAACCGGCCGGCGGCTCAGGCTCCGACGGCTCCCCTGACCCGCACCCTGTTCGTGCGCGTCCCTGGCAAGGCCGGTCGAGCCGAGCGTTCGCTGGAGGTCCGGGTGCAGTTCAACGGCCGCCCCTACCTGACCGAGAAGATCGTGGTGCCGGCTTCCCGTCAGGACCTCGCCATCGAGCTCCTGGCGCGCGACCCCAAGGCCCTGGAGGGGATCCTCGGCCTGGCGGACCGCGAGGTGGGCGCGATCACGGTCGCGTTGCACCTGGACGGCAAGGCCCTTCACGAGATGACCCTCCAGGAGTTGGAGAGGGCCAGCGTCAGGCTGCGTGGGGAGGACGGCTTCCGTCCCGTGCCGGCCGCTTCCAAGGTCGAGCTCCTCATCCCCGCGCCGCCGGCGCCCGACTTCCTGAAGCCGGCGATGGACAAGGGGTACCAGCCCGATCCGGAGTGCGAGCAGCAGTGCCATGACACCTACGTCACCTGCTACTACGAGATCTGCGACCAGCGGGGGGACTGCAGCTACTGCTGGGAGGACTACGAGTACTGCGACGATATGTGTCCGCAGATCTGCGTCGATCCCAAGAGCGTGCAGACGTTCACCACCACGCAGGTGATCGGCGTCACCACCTACTGGTCCACCTGCTACGAGCGTCCCTGGGAGAACGACTTCACCTGGGGAAGGTGGTACGACTATCGCCGGTACGACTACAAGCACACGCAGATCCGGCGGACCACGAACTGCGACAACTCCTACACCGACGAGGTGCTGTCCGTCTCCTACTCGAGCGACTACTGCAACTACGAGACGTTCTCGAGCTGCTATCAACCGAGCTCGAAGGTCTCCTCCTGGGACGTCTGCTTCTGACCGTCCCCGCGTCCCCCGCGGCTCCGGCTGCGGGGGGCGCCCCTGCTCAGGCCGGCATTTCGTCCCAGGTGCGCCCCTCCAGCAGGCGCCCGGTCCGCTTCTTGTGGACGCCTCCCCATTGCTTGAAGAAGAAGGCGACGCCGGCGGTCCGGCACTGATCCCGGATCGCGGTGACCCAGGCCGGGTCCATCGGTCGGGCGCCCGGCCCGGATTCACCACCGACAATGGCCCAGGCAATGCCCCTGAGATCCAGGCGGGGAAGCGGGCCCAGCAGAGGCTCGAGCGAGAGGAACTTGGTTCTGGCTTGGGTAGAGCGGAGATGGTCGATGCGGAATGTGTAGTCGGAGCTTTCGACGCTGACCCCCATCCAGACGTTGGCCGGCCAGGGGAGGTGCGGGGCCACCTCGGAGAGCCTCTCCGCTCTCTTGGTGAGGATCTGGAAGCGGTGCCAGGAAGCCTGCTCCATGACCGAGAACACCTTCTGGATGTACTCGAGCTCGACATCCCTGTGAAAGAGGTCGCTCATGGAGTTGACGAAGATCGTCTGCGGGCGCTTCCAGGTGAGGGGGGCCTCCAGGCTTTGCGGCTGCAGCGTCAGCTCGAAGCCGTTGCGATAGTTGCCCTGTCCCATCGCCCGTAGGCGCTTCGCCATGCGTTCCGCATAGCAGAATTTGCATCCTGGGCTGATCTTGGTACAGCCTGTGACGGGATTCCAGGTGGATTCGGTCCATTCGATCGCAGAGTTCAACGCCATCAGTCGATCTTCCTGAGCAGGTGGTTGGCTATTTCGAGCGCAATCGGGGCCCCGGCCTTATTTCCCACGGCAAAGCAGAACAGGTAGAGCGGGCAGTTCGCTGAATTCCTCAGAACTTTTGGGGTAGGGGCGACACCAGCAAAAATTGTCTTGAGTCGTTCGTTGAAGAAGCGGCCAATGGTCTCAAGGCTTTCCTTGACCGGGGTCTCCTGGGGGCCGAAGAGAGTCGGAGTGGATTGAACCTTGTAAAACTCGTCGTACCAGTCCTGCGTGCCAAGGAGGAGATCGAGCCGCCGCTTCCAGGATTCAGGGATGTCTCCCGATCTGGTGAGCAGCCGGTTCACTCCGATTCCGAGCGGGAAGAGGACCCATAGGTCGATAGCCTTGGTCCTGGCGACAGCTTCGATCGTCTCCCACTCGACCTGCATTCCATAGGGGTCTAGAAACAGAACGGCGCGGTGCTTGCCCCACCCTTTCTTCCCGCAGAGCTTCTGGATGTACTCGTTAGCCTCTGCTTCTTCGATGCGGATGTCCTTTGCCAGCTCCGGAAACTCCTCTTTGAGCTGGAGGAGTTGGTCGCAGTGCTCGTGGCTCTTCTCTACGAAGATGTAGCGATTGAATGGAGGCTCGACCTGTAAGGCCATTCTCGCCGATCCGTCCAGCAACGCCTGAGGCGCTGCTTCGATGAGATCTGGGTATAGAGGGCTCTCTCCGAAGTCCTTCTGGCGAAGTGTCCTGTAGCCTGTACCGGCGAAGGCGTCGATGTAAGCCGTCTTGAAAGGAGTCTTCTTGAGAGCCGTTGTGTAGCCTCTCAGGTAGTGCTTGAGGATTTCGAGCTTGGTGGTAGTCCAGTCACCTCCGAAGCGGTGATGCTCGAGCGGCTCTGCGCCTTCCTTGCGCTTGGTCATGTCCTATCTTGCCCTTAGGAAGCCGCTTTGTCCACCAGGGAGCGCTAGCAGCGTTCTGGGCCTACCCGCTGGGTTGCTCTCAGAAGATATCATCCCTGCCGGGTCGTCCCCCCAAGTTTTTACAGCGTTCTCGCCGCGACCTGTTACCATTCATAGGGATCGTGGTACGCTCTATTGCTGTTATGCTGGATGGGGCTCCATGAACCGCAACGACGTCCTGACGATCCTCGAAGCGCACCACGCCGATCTCGACCGATTCGGTGTGAAGACTCTGCGTCTCTTCGGCTCCGTGGCCCGCGGCGAAGCCTCACCCGGGAGCGATGTGGACCTCCTCGTGGGATTCCGGAGCGTTCCTACCTTCTCCGAGTTCATGAAGCTGCGGATCTTCCTCGAGGATCGGCTGGGTGTGAAGGTGGACCTCGTCACCGAGTCCGGTCTCCGGGAGAGCGTCCGGCCATCGGTGGAGAGGGACGCGATCCGTGTCGCGTAGGTCCTAGGCTCCCCCCTCTCCGGCCCACTTTTTGCTTCCCTCTCTCCCTCAAGAGGTGACCGCCGATGGAATCTGTGTCTCCATCGCCTAGAGACTGACGGAGGAGCGACTGCATGTGTGGGATCGCGGGCATTTTCCGCTTCCGGTCGGGACGGCCGGTCGATCCGGGGGAGCTGCGGGCCATGGGGGCCTGCCTCGCCCATCGTGGGCCGGATGACGAGGGCTACTACAACGACGGTCCCCTGGGGCTCGCGCACAAGCGGCTGACCATCCTCGACACCTCGCGGCGCGGCCGCGGCCCCATGTTCACCGACGACGGCCGGGTGGTCATCACCTTCAACGGCGAGATCTACAACTTCCTCGAGCTGCGGGCCGACCTCGAGAAGAAGGGCTACACCTTCCACACCCGCACCGACACCGAGGTCATCCTCCGGCTCTGGCAGGAGCATGGCGAAGGGCTCCTCGAGCACCTCAACGGCATGTTCGCCTTCGCCATCTGGGACCTCGACCGCAGGAAGCTCTTCCTCGCCCGCGACCGCCTGGGCATCAAGCCGCTCTACTACCAGGTGACCGGCGAGGGGATCGCCTTCGCGTCCGAGGTCAAGGCGCTGCTGGCCGCCGCCGGCCGCCGCCCGGGCGTCGATCTCGAGATGCTCGACGCCTACATGAGCGTCGGCTACGTGCCTACCGAGCGGACACTCTTCGCCGGCGTCACCAAGCTCCAGCCGGGCTGGTGCCTCACCGTTCATGACGGCCGTATCGACCTGCGCCAGTACTGGGACCTGAGGTTCGAGACCGAGGAGACCCCGGAGATCACCGAGGAGGAGTGCGTGCGGCAGGCGACCGACCTGCTGCGCGACGCGGTGCGGCTGCAGCTCAGGAGCGACGTCCCCCTGGGGGTGTTCCTCTCCGGCGGCGTCGACTCCTCGGCCGTGGTGGCGCTGATGCACGACCTGGGCATCCGCGACATCCGCACCTTCACCGTCGCCTACGATTTCGGCCCCGGCTTCGACGAGACCCGCTGGGCGCGGCAGATCGCGCAGCAGTTCGGCACCATCCACCGCGAGGTGTTCGTCACGCCGCAGGACTTCCAGGATTTCATCCCGTCGCTCGTCTGGCACATGGACGAGCCGGTGACCGAGTCGGCGGCGATCTCGCTCTATTTCGTTTCGAAACTGGCGCGCGAGGACGTCGTCGTGGTGCTCTCCGGCGAGGGCTCCGACGAGGTCTTCGGCGGCTATCCGATTTATAAATACATGCAGACGTTGGAGCGCTACCGGCGCCTGCCCGGAGCTCTGCGCCGCGGCGTGATCAATCCCGCCCTGAACCTCTTGGGCGGCAAGTGGCCGAAGTACACCCAACTCGCCGAACAGGCCCTGCCGGAGCGCTATCTGGGGGTCTCGTTCTATGAGACGCCGGTGAAGAATTCGCTGCTGCGGCCGGAGATCCGGAGCCTTTTCAACGGGCACGCGATGTCCAGCGTGGCGCGGCGCTATTACGAAAAGACCGAGGGCCTCGATCCGCTGCTGCGCATGATGTATCTGGACGTCAAGAGCTGGCTGCCGGACGACCTGCTGATCAAGGCGGACAAGATGACGATGGCGAGCTCGGTGGAGCTGCGGGTGCCGTTCCTCGATCACCGCGTGGTGGAGCTGGGAGCACGGATCCCGCCGCGCTACCGGATCAAGGGGTGGAGCACGAAGCACATCCTCAAGAAGGCGATGGAGCCCTATCTGCCGCACGAGATCCTGCACCGGGGAAAGATGGGTTTCCCGACGCCGCTCGCCCGCATGTTCCAGCGTGAGATGAAGCCCTACGTGGCGGACGTCCTCACCAGCGACCGCTTCTTCGACCGCGGCTACTTCCAGCCCGACGTCGTACGCTCCATGGTCACCGAGCACACCGCCGGCGAGAAGGACCATCACCGGGTGCTGTGGCAGCTCCTGGTGCTGGAGGAGTGGCACCGGCGGTTCGTGGATGGGGAGGAGCGGGGGGCGGCGGGCGCCCCCCGCGGGTAGAGAGCCTACACCGTCTGCGGCTGGGCCGGCGATGCTGGCGACGCCAGCCGGACCGGCTCGGCCGCCGGCGCCGCCATCTTCGCCTCGCCGGCCGCCCTCCGGCCCAGCACCGCCAGCATGTGGCGCGCCTCGTTATCGAGCGTCACGTCCTTGAGATCCTCGTAACCCTCGCTCCGGAAGAGCGCCATGATCTCCGGCACGGTGTGCCGGTACTGGTAGCGCGGGCTGTAGTTGTCGAACATTTGAACCGCGCGCTCGCGGGCGGTGGCGCGGGGCGGCGCCGGCTCGCGGCGCAGCGCGTGCATCAGGCGCGACAGCGCGGCGTGGACCGGCGTCGTCGCGTAGCAGAGGGCATAGAGCACGTTCATCGGCATGCGGGTGGTCACGGCCCGCAGCGCGACGTTGATCAGATGGATCCAGGTGGGGCGGCGGCGATAGAGCTGGATGTAGAGCTTGCCACCCGGCCGCACCGCTTTGCTCACCGAACGGAACGCACGGTAGGTGCTCGGCGTATGGTGCAGGACCCCGGAGGAGTGGACCATGTCGAAGCTGCGCGGCAGGAGCGGCAGCTCCAGCAGGTTTCCCTGTAGATAGTGCACGCGGTGCGACACCGCGAAACCCTTTTCGAACAGGCGCTGGCGGGCCCCCTCGACGCTGCGCGAGAGGTCCATGGCCACGATCTCCGGCCCATACTCCGCCACCGAGCGGGTCAGCTCGCCGTTGCCGCAGCCGCCGTCGAGGAGCGTCGAGCTCGCCAACTCCCCCGGCGTGGTGTCGAGGTTGTAGAGGAACTCCTGCTTGCGCAGGTTCGCGTCGTCCTTGAACCAGGTGTGGTCGCCCTCGCGATAGATGGCCCACTGCAGGCCGAAGCTGCGCGGGCTGCGGCCGTCTACGACGGGCGCAGCGGCTTGGGGCTGCGCTGCGGCCTGGGGCTGCGGAGCGGCTGCGGGAGCAGGGGCCGGAGCGGCGGGGAGGGCGGCGGCTTCTCCCAGGGGCCGGCCCAACTGGTGGGCGTGGCGGGCGAAGAACTCCGGATACTCCTCGCGGGCGTTGCGGATCATCCGCGGCACCCCCTGCAGAACCGGGTAGACCAGGCCGCAGGCGCAGGACAGCGCCCCCTCCAGGATCTCCTCCCGGTAGCAGGAGTTGCAATCCGGGGGCGGCGTGATGACCCGCGGCGAGGCGATGCCGTGCCGTCCACAGTAGGAGGAGCAGGCCGGCGGCTGCACCGGCGCGGGGAGCTCCACCCTCTCCTCCTGGAAGACCTGGAGCTGCGGCCTCTCGCCGCAGCCCGGGCAGACGATCCAATCGAGCAGACGTTTCTTCATGGTTCGAAACCTCTCCGTCTCTGTGTCGGAAGCCATTTGCGACCGGATCACACACTGCACACGGATCGCGAACGACGTCCCAATGCAACGAACAGGCCACCGCGGTCCGTCTCTCCGGGAACGCTTCTTGCACTCAGAGCAGCCGGATGTTCCGGTCATCTGGGGGCGGGGCAGTGTCCGTGTCCCCGAACGCAGGAGAAGAGCTCATGGAGATCAAGCAACATTTCTATCGTTGGCTGCTCTGCGCCCTGGTGGGCGCTGTCGTTGCCGTCCCGGTCGTGGCGGATGTGGTGGTCCGCACTGAAGAGGACGCTCCCAACGCCTATGCGATCGGCATCGGCGACGTCGTCGAGATCTCCGTGTGGAAGAACCCGGATCTCACCACGACGGTGCCGGTGCGCCCGGACGGCCGCATCTCGGTGCCGCTGCTGGGCGATCTCCAGGCGGCGGGGATGACCCCTCTCGCCCTGCGGCAGACGATCACCGACCGTTACAAGGAGTTCGTCACCGCTCCCGGCGTGTCGGTGGTCATCAAGGAGATCAACTCGCGCAAGGTCTTCGTCACCGGCGAGGTGGCGACGCCGGGGGCCTACGACCTGCCCCCGCGGGCCAAGCTGATGCAGCTCCTGGCCATGGCGGGCGGCCTCACCCCCTATGCCAAGGGGCGCGTGGTGGTGCTGCGCGACCGCGACGGCGACGGCAAGGACCGCCGCTACGAGATCCAGCTCGACACCATCATCTCGGGCCGCAAGCCGGGCGACAACCTGGTGCTCCAGCCCGGCGACACCCTCGTCGTCCCCTGAGCGTCGTCTCCTGGCCTCCGCTTCCTGACACGCTCCCCTGACGCTCTTCCTCACGGTGACAGAATGGTGACGCGCCGGTTCCAGGCCAGCCGGCGCGCCGCTTCCCCACCAGGGACCCCTGCAACCCCGCCCCCCAGCGTGTATTCCAGGCCTCTTCCCAGGCATACCTCCCTGGAAAAAGGGAGAAAAACCTACACGGACCGGGGCCGCGGCCCCTCCTGGGCGCCGCCCCTCCGAGGCTCCGCGCGCAGGGGGGCCGCCTGCTTATCGAGTCCTCTCTCTGGCACCTGTCTTGCACTTTCCGGGCGGTGAAGGTTTTGGGCTGGTATGACAAGAGATCAAGGCACATCAGGACGCCCGCCTTCTGGGATCGACACGTCAGCGATAGAGAATCGCCGGCTGTTTTAGCAATCGTTCCCGGTCGTTGAGTCGTGGCTCGCGGACCTTTGTGAGGTTCCGTGATGTCTCAGGTTCTTTGGCCCCGGGGTATACGCGGGGACCATCGCCGTCGCTGACGGTGGAGGTCCCTCGCATCGACCAGCAAGAGGTGAACAGGCGAGGCCATGGTGGGTTCCTCAACATCGACGAAGGTTGGCGCGGCGCTCCGGCTGCCGGCTCTTTTCGCTCTGCTGCTGGCGGGCATGCCGGCGGGAGCGGGTGAGCTGCGGCTGGTGATCGAGGGCGAGGCCGGGGTCCGCAACGACGGCAACCTCGAGCAGCGGGCCCAGATCGAGGCGACCGGCTCCGGGGACGAGGAGGACAGGAACGTCGCCCGTGGCGGCCTGAGCTTCCAGCTCTCGTACGACCTGCCGCGCGCCGACCTGGCCCTGATCTACAGCCCGTCGTACGAGGAGAGCATCGACGACAGCGAGATCTCCGGCACCACCCACCGTCTGGACCTGGGCTACGAGGGGGAGCTGACCCGGCGGCTGCGGCTGCGGGTCCGGGAGCGCCTGCTCAAGAGCCCCAACCTGGACCTCTATGCCCCCCTGTCCGTGGCCGAGCCGGTCGCCGTGACGCGCCGCGGCGACCAGCTCAGCCACGGACTGGACGTCGGCTTCGAGCACGACCTCACCCGGCGCGCCGTGCTGGTCGTCGGCGCGCAGCACAGCCTGCGCACCTTCGACGGCGAGGAGCTGGAGGACGCCCCCCTCTATGACACCGAGACCCTGGTCGGCACGCTGGGAGCCACCTTCTCCCTGGCCGAGGACCGCCAGCTCGGGGTATCGGCCAGTGCCGGCGAGTACGACTACGAGCGCCGCGGCGAGGCCGATGTGCAGAACGTCGGCGTCTCCTACAGCCAGGGGTGGGGGCGGTCTGGCCGGGTGTCGGTGGAGGCCGGCCTGTTCTCCGTCGAGTCGACGCTGCTCCGCCGCGGCGTCATCGCCCTGCCGGACGCTCCGGACGAGGCGCCCGGCCCTCCCGTCGTCGAGGAGGTGCTGACGGAGGAGGAGGACGAGGGGTGGCGCGGCGCGGTATCGGTCTCCCGGCAGGGACGGTTCATCGGCTGGAACCTCGGCTACCGGCACGATGTGTCGGCCGGGTTCGGCCTGGGGGAGCCGACCGAGGCGGACAGCGCCTTCGCCGGCCTCTCGTACTCGCCCACCCGGCGGCTCACTCTGGGGCTCGACGGCAACGCCTCGCGCCACGAGCCGCTCGGCGACTCCGAGCGCGCCGTCGGCACGCTGTTGCAGAGGCAGGACACTCTGAACGAGTTCGCCGCCGGCACCGCCCGGCTGTCCTGGACTTTTTTCCAGGGGCTGCGGCTCACCGGCGGCTACTCGCGCATCTGGCAGAGCTCCGAGGTGGAGCCCTTCGAAGACCTTTCCTATGACCGTTTTTTCCTGGGTTTGGCGTTCCGGGTGTGGAGCAGCGGGGAGACCCCGCGCGAGCCGGACGACCCCCAAGGGGAACTGACCGATGAAGCACGCGACGATCAAGAACCTGACGCCCGCTGAGCTCGGCAAGTCCGTCCTGCGCCGTCCAGGCTGGTTCCTGGTGCCGGTGCTGCTGGGCCTCGTCGGCGCCTTCCTGGCGTTGCGCATGCTGACGCCCATCTACCGGGCGAGCACGCAGGTGCTGGTGGAGCCCCAGAAAGTCCCGGCCGACTACGTCAAGCCGACGGTGACCACCGACATCGACGAGCGGCTCAAGACGCTCGAGCAGCAGATCACCAACCGCTCACACATCGAGCGGATCATCCAGGAGATGAACCTCTACCCCGAGCTGCGGCGCGAGCTGGCGATGGAGAAGCTCGTCGACCAGGTGCGGCGCAAGGACCTGACGGTGGAGCGGCGCGGCGACATCTTCAGCATCGGCTTCAAGAGCCAGGATCCGAAGAAGGCCGCGGCGACGGCGAACCGCATCGCCGAGCTGTTCATCCAGGAGAACCTGAAGCTGCGGGAGAACCAGGCGCAGGGCACCTCTTCCTTCCTGAGCGCCGAGCTGCAGCAGGCGAAGGAGAAGCTGGAGCAGCAGGAGGCCCGGGTCGCCGTGTTCAAGCAGCTCCACATGGGCCAGCTCCCGGAGCAGCGCGACACCAACCTCCAGCAGGTCGGCCAGCTCCAGGACAAGCTGGAGATCAACATGGACGCCCTGGACCGGGCGGAGACCCGCAAGATCCTGCTGCAGAGCCAGGTCGCCGAGGCGCGCCGGCAGGCGCAGATGCCCCGGCAGCCCGTGCAGCCGACGATCCTGATGACGACTCCGGGGGCGCCGTCGCGCCTCGACCAGCTCCGCGCCGAGCTCATCGACCTGCGCTCGCGCTTCACCGACCGCCACCCGGACGTGATCCGGCTGCAGAACCAGATCGCCCAGCTCGAGAGGGCGGCGAGCGAGGCGCCGCCGCCCGCGCCCCCGCCGCAGACGATGGCGAGCCGGGAGCCGGAGCCGGTGCGGATCGACCCCGAGCTCCTCGCCCAGCTCCAATCGGTGGACTACGAGATCCGCAACCTGCACGCGGAGCGGGGGCGCATCCTCGCCGACATCTCCCGGGTGCAGGCGCGGCTGGAGGAGATCCCGCGCGTCGAGCAGGAGCTGCTGTCGCTGACCCGCGACTACGAGAACAAGCAGCGCACCTATGAGTCGCTGCTCGAGAAGCAGAGCCAGGCCCGTCTCGCAGAGAACCTGGAGAAGCGGCGCCAGAGCGAGCAGTTCACCATCCTCGAGAAGGCGGTGCCGCCCGCGGAACCCTTCTTCCCCAACCCGCTGTACGTGCTGGCGGCGGGGCTCGCCGCCGGCGCCCTGGCCGGGATCCTGCTCTCGCTGCTGCGCGACCAGACCGACTCCACGTACGCGGATGGTGACGCGCTCCAGCAGGCCTTCCCCGGCGTGCGGGTGCTCGCCACCATCCCCATCTTCAGCGCTGAGGCCGTGGCTGGATCCGCCACCGCCCAGAGCCGTTTCAGGAGGAACTGACCCATGGATCTACCGCTGAGGAGCGATAGGGCTCATCGGGTGGCCACGCCGACGGAGACCATCCGCCTGCGGGAGGACGCGCCGGTGATCCTCCACGTGGACCCGCCATCCTTTCCGGCCGAGCAGTACAGGCTGCTGGCGGTCCAGGTCGAGGAACGGCTCAACCCCATCGGCACCTGGGGGTTCGCCCTGAGCGTCACCAGCCCCGACGAAGGGGTGGGCAAGACCCTGACCAGCCTCAACCTGGCGCTCACCCTGACGCGCGGCGAGGAGCGGCGGGTGCTGCTGCTGGAGGGGGACCTCTGGCGCCCGCGCCTCCATACCTACTTCGATCCCGAGGATGTCAACCGGCCGGGGCTGCAGCAGGTGCTGGAGCGCCGGATACAGCTCTCCGAGGCCGTCGTCGCCGTCGAGGGGACGAGCCTCGACCTGCTCCCCGCCGGCGCCGCGGGCTTCGCCGGCGACGTGATGTCGGGCCGCCGCATGTCCGAGGTGCTCACCGAGGCGCGGGCGGCCTACGAGATCGTCGTCATCGACTCGCCGCCGATGGGCATGCTGGCGAGCGCCCGCTCCCTCGCCTCGCGCGCCGACGGCGTGGTGCTGGTGGTGCGCGCCGGTCAGAGCAAGCGCCGGAGCATCGAGAAGACCCTGGAAGGGCTCGGGCCCGACAAGCTGATCGGGATGGTGCTCAACGGCATCAAGACCCCGGGCCGCGGCTACCGCGGCTACTACTAAGGACTTATTGGGAAACAGGAAAGAGAAGAGGCCATGATCCGCCTGTTCAATCGTTACTGGACCATCTCGGCGTTCATTTCACTGGCCGTCGAGGGTTCGATCCTCTTCCTGTCGGTGCCGATGGCGACCTGGATACGCCTCGGGCTCGGCCCTGGCGATCCGCCCCCGCGCTCGATCCAGGCGCTCGAAGGGCTCGCCTTCATGGTGGTCGGGCTCCTGGCGCTCTATATCAACGGGCTCTACGACTTCGGTGAACGGCAGTCGAGCCGCCACATGTTCATCCGCCTGCTGCGGGCGGGATGCCTGGCCGGCGTCGGGCTGATGGCGGTCTACTTCCTGTTCCCCAAGTTCCTGACCGGCCGCGGCATCTTCGCCATCTCGTTCGTGGTGGCCGCCTGGGGCGTCACCCTCTGGCGCCTGGTGCTGCGGGCGCTGCTGAGCAGCGACCGCTTCGCCGAGCGGGTGCTCATCGTCGGCTCCGGCGAGAAGGCGATCGACATCGCCCGCGAGATCCTGCAGCGCAAGCACCTGGGCTTCCGCGTCGTCGGCTTCCTCGACAACGATCCCAAGCTGCAGGGGGTGAGCCTGATCAATCCGCGGGTGATCGGCACCACCGATCAGTGCCGCGACCTGGCGATGCTGCACGGCGTGACGCGGGTGGTGGTGGCGGCGAACGATTTCCGTGGCGGCCAGGTAAGCCTGGACGCCCTCCTGGCGTGCAAGACCTCGGGGATCAAGGTGCAGGAGGCCTCGAGCTACTACGAGCAGGTCACCGGCAAGATCATGCTCGAAGGGCTGCGCAAGTCCTGGCTGGTCTTCTCCGATGGCTTCGTCGTCTCGCGCGGCGCGCTGTTCGCCAAGCGCGTGCTCGACCTCGCCGCCGCCACCACCGGGCTGATCCTCGCCGCGCCGGTCATGCTGCTGGTGGCGCTGGCCGTCCGCCTCGATTCGCCGGGGCCGGTCTTCTTCCGGCAGGACCGTGTCGGCCGCGGCGGGCGCGAGTTCACGCTCTGGAAGTTTCGCTCGATGCGGACCGACGCCGAGGCCGGCGGCGCCCAGTGGGCGGTCCAGGGGGACCCCCGGGTGACCCGTGTCGGCCGCTTCATCCGCAAGACCCGGCTCGACGAGCTGCCCCAGCTCTGGAACGTGCTGGTGGGCGACATGAGTCTGGTCGGGCCGCGCCCGGAGCGGCGGATGTTCGTCGACCAGCTCAAGGAGCAGATCCCGCTCTACGAGCAGCGCCTGGTCGTCCGCCCGGGGCTCACCGGCTGGGCCCAGATCAAGGCCCCCTACGCCTCCTCGTTCGAGGAGTCGCTGGAGAAGCTCAAGTTCGACCTGTACTACATCAAGAACCTGTCCCTGTTCCTTGACATCTCGATCCTTCTGTCCACCGCCAGGACGGTTCTCCTGGGAAGGGGCGCTCGATGACCGACTCCGCCGATCGACCGAAGCCGCCGGCGCCGCTGCTGCGGCACGGCACGCGCCCGAGCGCGGCCCTGCGCATCCTCTATCTCTGCCACCGGGTGCCCTATCCGCCGGACAAGGGGGAGCGTATCCGGGCTTTCCATCAGATCCGGGCCCTGTCCCGGCGCCACCGGGTGAGCCTCTTCACCCTGGCGGACAGCGCGGTGCCGGACCTGCGGCCTCTGGAGGAGATGTGCGAGCGGGTGGAGGTGTTCAACCTCAACCGTCCCGCGGCCTACCTGCGCTCGGCCCTGTCGGTCTGGCGGCGGCGCCCACTCACCCTGTCGTTCTTCGAGTCGGCGGAGCTGAAGACACGCCTGCAGGCGTTGGCGAAGAGCGAGCGGTTCGACGTGGTGGTGGTCTACAGCTCCGCCATGGCGCCGTACGCCGACGCCCTTCCCGGCGTGCCGGCGGTGCTGGACATGGTCGACGTCGACTCGGCCAAGTGGGCTCAGTATTCGTCCTTCGCGAAGCGGCCGATGCGGCCGGTGTACGCCCTGGAGGCCCGGCGCCTCCAGGCCTACGAGGCGTCGCTGGTCGATCGCTTCCAGCGCGTGGTGCTGGTCACCGATGGGGAGGCGCGGACGCTGCGCTCGTTCGCTCCGGAGGCGCGCCCGGAGTCGATCCCCAACGGCGTCGACTTCGATTTCTTCCGCGCCCTGGACCTGCCCAAGGCCGAGCTGCCGACGCTGGTCTTCACCGGCCAGATGGACTACTTCGCCAACATCGACGGAGTCTGCCACTTCGCGCGCGAGGTCTTCCCCCGGCTGCGCGCGCGCTATCCGGACCTGCAGTTCGCGGTCGTCGGG
>DASPJI010000551.1:0-10191 GCA_035628695.1 Thermoanaerobaculia bacterium
ACCCCGGAGGAGATCCAGGCCGCCGCCGGCAAGACCCTGCCGGACGTCATCGCGCCGGGGCTGCGGGTGCTGTTCTGCGGGATCAACCCGAGCCTCTACTCGGCGGCGGTGGGGCACCACTTCGCCCGGCCGGGCAATCGCTTCTGGAAAACCTTGCATGCCTCCGGCTTCACCGGCCGTGTCCTCTCACCCTTCGAGGACCGCGAGCTCTTGAGCGCCGGCATGGGCGTCACCAATGTGGTGGACCGGGCGACAGCCGCGGCATCGGAGCTGGAAAGCGACGAGTTGGAGGAGGGCGGCCGGCGGCTGGCGAGAAAGGTGAAGCGCTACCGCCCCGCATGGCTCGCCGTGCTGGGCATCGGCGCCTACCGCACGGCCTTCGGCAGACCGAAGGCCGTGCTCGGGCGGCAGGAGGAGACGGTAGGGGGCGCCGCGGTCTGGGTGCTGCCGAATCCCAGCGGATTGAACGCCAGCTATCAGCTCGACGCCCTGGCGGACGCCTACCGCGAGCTGCGGCAGGCGACCGGGTAGCTCCTTTACTGGCGCTGCGCCGCCGCTGCCATCGCTTCAGGCCGAAGCCAGAGGGGCGACGTCTCATCCACCGCGCCACTTTGCTGCAGGCTCTTGGGGCAGGAGAGAGGGCAGTAGATGACGTGGAAGCCGCAGTAGACCGAGGTACGAGTGGATGAGCACCGCGGAGTTGAGGGGCAGCTCACGGTCGTGCCGTCACAGGTGACGGAGCTCGTCCCGACCGTACAACTGGTCGCGCCGGTACAGCTCGCGGTAGTGCCGTTGGCGGCACAACCGATCTCGCAACCGTTCCGGCAGACCACGCTCACGGAACAGGCATTGTTGCAGTTGAGCGTCGCCGTGCACGCCGCCGAGGCTGGAACGGCGGTCAGCAATGCCAGGAGAGCGGTCGCGAAGAGGAGGGACAACGCCGTCTTCAGCTTCATGATCTCAGCTCCTTTTCGAGTGGACATGCGGATATTGCTGTCGATGCATTCTCGCGGAGTGTCGAATCTGCTGTCAAGGTGGATGGCTGGACCGCCTGCAGGTCTGTTAAGATCCAACGACAAATCAGACAGTACAATCTGGGCCAGCCCTGCGCCGGCTCGTGGAGGGATCTCGATGAGCACCGACGAGAACGCCATCAGGTTCGAGACGGATCCCATAGTCTTCGAGCTGCAGGGGAAGGGCTGGAAGGATCTGCAGGAGGCCGTGCTGCTCGTGCCCAAGTCGCTGGGGAGCCCGGGCTCCGCGCCGGTCAAGGCGGACATCCAGCCGACCACGACGCCCCACGGCTTCCGGTTCGTCGCGGCCGAGCCGTCGTGGGAGGAGAGCCCGGACGAGCAGGACGAGCCCAACCGCCTGCGGGTCCGGGTGGTCTGCAGCGGCGGCACGGAGGGGGCCGAAGACGAGGCCGTCCTGACGCTGACGTGGAAGGATGTCACGGCGCGGGTCAAGCTCCTGGCAGGAGTCAACCGTGTCCTGGCCCTCTCGGACATCCTGCGCGAGGAGTACCGCGAGCTGCGGCCGGACCTGGCGGCACAGCTCGACGCGGCGGCTCCGGCGACCCCAGGGGACGGCGACGGCGTCGAGGTGGGCCACGACGAGGAGCGGGTCCGCCGGCTCTATGACGTCCTCCACAAAGATCCGAAGGGACTCGCGGCCCTCTGCTTCTCGGGCGGCGGCATCCGTAGCGCCACGTTCAATCTCGGCGTCCTCCAGGGCCTGGCCTCCCTCGGCATCCTGGACAAGTTCCACTATCTCTCGACGGTCTCCGGCGGCGGCTACATCGGGAGCTGGCTGAGCAGTTGGATTCATCGCTCCGGCACCGGCGCCGCGGCCGACCATCTCGCAGCGCCCCGGCAGAACCCGGAGGCACCCGAGCCGGCGCCCCTTCGCCACCTGCGCCAGTACAGCAACTATCTCACTCCGAAGCTGGGCGTCTTCTCGGCCGATACCTGGACCCTGGCCGCGATCGTGATCCGCAACCTGCTGCTCAACGCGCTGGTGATCCTTCCCATCCTGGCGGCGATCCTGACCGTGCCGCTGATCGCCCTGGCACGGGTGCCCAGGGCCTGGAAGGTGGACGCGGACGTGCTCTTCCTGATCGCTTTCGTCTGCGGCACCCTCGGCCTGTTCTTCGAGAACCTGCTGCGCGCCAGCGCCGTGCCGCGGCCCGGAGAAAAAGCGCCCGGTTGGACCCAGGCGTTCCTGCGATTAGGGCTCCTGCCGCTGCTGATCGGTACGGGCTTCCTGATCCTGGCAGTGGATCGCTTCGCCCCCGGCGGCACCTTCGCCTTCCATGAAGTGCTCTGGCGGTCCGCGGTCTGGGCGATCGGCATGCCCCTCCTGGCCTACCTGGCCGCGGCGGCGTTGCAGAAACCTCTCCTTGGCCGGCGGCAGACCTTCCTCGTCTCCGATCTCTTCGCGTTGATCAGCGCCGGGATCGTGATCACCTTCGTCTACGCCGGCATCCTCGCCCACTGGGCCGAGCCGCTCGTCAACGCGCATCTGTATCTCTACCCGATCCTCGGGCCCGGCCTGATCCTCGGCCCGCTGCTCCTGGGAAAAACCCTTTTCATGGCCTTCTCGAGTCCGGCCGAGGAGTACCCCGGGCGGCTGGCTTCGGAGCACGGTGACGCCGACCGGGAGTGGTGGGCGCGCTGGTCGGCCTGGATACTGATCCCCACGATCGTCTGGACCCTCGGCAGCGCTCTGGTCTACTTCGCACCGTTCCTGGTGGGGGAGACCAAGGCCCGGATCTCCGCCTACCTCGCCGCCGGCGGGCTCGGCGCGCTCACCAGCATGCTCGGCAAGAGCGCCGGGACCCACAAGGACAGCGGCAAGGCGAGCCCGTGGCGCCAGTTGGCGCTGGCCCTGGCGGCGCCGCTGTTCTGCCTCGTGCTCCTGGTGGTGCTCTCCGCCAGCACGCAGGACCTCCTGAACCGGTTCTTCAAGGCGAGTGGGCAGACGGACCGGCAGGCCGCTACGTCCATCGATCCGTCCGACCAGCCGATGATCGTCGCGGCCGTGGCTCCTCGGGCCGAAGCGGCGGTGGCCGGGGAGACCGAGAAGAAAGGCACTTGGCTGACCTCGCCTGCCGAGCACCCCCCTTTCCTGGGCAAGACCTGGCAAGTCTTCCTGGCGGTGGCGGCCCTCTTGGGTTTTGGCACGATCATGGGCTACTTCGTCAACGTCAACCGTTTCTCTCTCCAGGGGATGTACCGCAACCGGCTGGTGCGCGCCTACCTGGGAGCGAGCAACACGAGGCGGCGGCCCAACCTGTTCACCGGTTTCGATTCGCACGACAACGTGCGCATGCACACTCTACGAGCCGCCAACCGGCCGCTCCACGTGGTCAACATGACGTTGAACCTGGTAGGGGGCAAGGAGCTGGCTTGGCAGGAGCGCAAGGCGGAGAGCTTCACCGCGACCCCGCTCCACTGCGGCGCCGCGAGCCTCGGCTATCGCCGTTCCCAGATCTACGGCGGCCAGCACGGCATCTCGCTCGGCACCGCGATGGCGACCTCGGGCGCCGCGGCGAACCCCAACATGGGCTACTACTCCTCGCCGCCGGTCACGTTCATCATGACCCTGTTCAACGCCCGCCTGGGGATCTGGCTCGGCAACCCCGGCAAGCTCGGACGCCTGACCGCCACCCGCAGCGGGCCGCGTTTCTCGAGCCGCGTCATCTTCGCGGAGGCGCTGGGCTTTACCGACAGCTCCCATCCGTATGTAAACCTTTCGGACGGCGGCCATTTCGAAAACCTCGGGCTCTACGAGATGGTGCGGCGGCGCTGCCGTTTCATCGTGGTCTGCGACGCCGGCGGCGATCCCGATTGCGCCTTCGACGGCCTGGGCAACGCCATCCGCAAGGTCCGGATCGACCTCGGGATACCGATCGATTTCGACGACCGCATCCATATCTATCCCAAGGCGAAGCCCGGACAGACGCCGCCGGCCGATGCCCGCTACTGTGCCATCGGCACGATCCACTACGATCAGGTGGACGGCGCGGGCGCGCCGGAGGGCACGGTGATCTATATCAAGCCGGCGATCTGCGGCACCGAGCCGTACGACGTCACCAACTACGCCAACGCCTCGGCCACCTTCCCGCACGAGACGACGGTGGATCAGTGGTTCAGCGAGACGCAGTTCGAGAGCTACCGGGCGCTGGGCAAGTCGGCGGTGGTGAGGATGGGGAGCTTCGCCGCGGTGTCCGACATGGCCACGTTCAAGCAGAGTGTGGAGAAGTACATCGCCCGGGCTCAGCAGGGGACGCCGAAGGTGGAGGTGATCCTGCCGAGCATCCTGGGGGGGCTCGCGGCGGCCGCCGCGCCGCCGCTCGCGCCCGCCACGCCGGACGCTCTGAAGGAAGGCAACGGGGGGACCCAGACCCAGAGGGCTTGAATCAGATCCCCGTCACCCGCACCACCTCCTCGAAGGTGGTGATCCCTTCCGCGAGCTTGCGGAGGGCGGACTGGCGGAGGGTGCGCATGCCGTTCTTCGTGGCTTCGCGCTTGATCTCGGGGGCGTCGGCTCCCTTGACGACCAGGTTCTTGATCGCGTCGTCCATCGGCAGGATCTCAAAAATGCCGGTACGGCCGAGATAGCCCGTGCCCCGGCACTCGAAGCAGCCTTCGCCCTCCTTCACCTTGACCCGTTTGCCCTGCGGCACCGCCAGTCGCAGCGTCGTCACCTCGTCGGGGGTGAGGAAGCGCTCGGTGACGCAGTTGGGGCAGATCCTGCGCACCAGCCGCTGCGCCATGGCTCCCACCAGAGTCGAGCTGATCATGAAGCGCTCGATCCCCAGGTCGGACAGGCGGCTGATCGAGGTGGGGGCGTCGTTGGTGTGCAGGGTGGAGAAGACCAGGTGGCCGGTGAGGGCGGCCTGGATGGCGTACTGGGCCGTCTCCGGGTCCCGGATCTCGCCCACCATGATGACGTCCGGGTCCTGCCGCAGGATGTGGCGCAGCGCGCCGGAGAAGGTGATCCCCACCTTCTCCTGCACCGCCGTCTGGTTGAAGTCCTCGTAGACCATCTCGATGGGGTCCTCGATGGTGGTCACGTTGACCTCGCGCGTGGCGATGATCTTGAGCGCCGAATAGAGAGTGGTCGTCTTGCCCGAGCCGGTGGGGCCGGTGACCAGGAAGATGCCGTGCGGGCGGCTGATGAAGTCGTTGAAGTGCTGCATCTCGTCCGCGTAGAGCCCCAGGCCGGTCAAATCCTGCATGAAGACCTGAGGATCGAAGATGCGCATGACCACCTTTTCGCCGAAAGCCACCGGCAGGGTGGAGACGCGGAGCTCTACGTCGCGGCCGGCGCGGGTGGTCTTGACGCGGCCGTCCTGCGGGCGGCGCTTCTCGGCGATGTCCAGACGCGACATGGTCTTGATGCGAGAGGTGACCGCGGCATGGACGATCTTGGGCATCCGCTGGATGTCGTGGAGCACGCCGTCGATGCGGAAGCGGATCAGGCTCTCGCCGCGCTTCGGCTCGATGTGGATGTCGCTCGCGCGGCTCTCGAACGCGTGCTGGAGCATGAACTCCACGGCGTTGACCACGTGCTGGTCCGAGGACTCGATCTCGTTCTCGGATTTCATCCGCACGAGCTGCTCGAGGTTCCCCAGGTCGATGCCCGCGGTCAGGTCCTTCTCGGCCCGCTTGACCGAGTGGCGCAGGCCGTAGAACTCGGTGATCGCCTTGAGGACGTCCGGCTCCGAGGCGATGACCAGGTCGATGTCACGGCCGGCGATGCGCTTGAAGGAGTCGATGCCCTCGAGGTCGTAGGGGTTGGCGCAGGCCACCTTCAACCGGCCGTTGACCATCTCGAGAGGGATCATCCGGTGGCGCCGCGCGAACGGCCGCGACATCTTGGACTCGATGAGGTCGGCGTTCAGGTTGAGGGCGTCGATCCGCACGTGGCCGAGCCGGGCGTCGGCGGCGATGGCCTGGGCGATCTCGATCTCCCCCAGCGGCGCCCCGGAGTCGCGGCGGTTGGGGAGCCGCATTTCCAGGATGAGGTCGTAGGCGATGGCTTTCTGCTCGAAAGCCCGGGTGTTGCGCAGGCGCCCCGGCAGGAGCTTGGACTCCTGGCGGATGGCGTCCCCCTGCTCCGAGGTGATGTACCCCTGGCGCACCAGGATGTCGGCGACGAGCTCCGGAGTGAGATTCATGTGAGGGGAAGTATATGATGGACGCCAGGAACGGCCGATGCCTGACTCTCCCTCTTCCTTTTCGCACGAGCGGCTTCCTCTCATGTATGACGTCATCGTGATCGGTGGCAGTTGGGCGGGCCTCGCCGCCGCTCTGCAACTCGTCCGTGCGCGGCGCCGGGTGCTCATCGTGGACGCCGGGCGCCCGCGCAACCGCTTCGCGCGGACGGCCCACGGCTTCCTCGGTCAGGACGGCAAGACCCCGGTCGCGATCGTCGAGGAGGTGCGGGGGCAGGTGCTGTCCTATCCCACGGCCGAGCACCGGGTGGACGAGGCGCTCCAGGCGTGGCGCGCTGGCGAGGGCTCGGGCGAGGGCTTCGCGGTCGGGCTCGCCTCGGGGGCCACCGTTCACGGGCGTCGGCTGATGCTGGCGACCGGTATCGTGGACGACCTGCCGGAGATCCCTGGGCTGCGCGAGCGCTGGGGAGCGACGGTGCTGCACTGCCCCTATTGCCATGGCTACGAGATGGCGGACCGCCGCCTGGGCGTGCTCGCGGTGGGGGAGCATTCCCTGCACAGCGCGATGCTCATCCGGGATTGGAGCGAGCACGTGACGCTGTTCACCGATGGCGTCCTGGAGCCCGGCGAGGGCCAGCGCGCCGCCCTGGAGGCGCGCGGCGTGCGCGTCGAAGAGCGGACGGTGGAGGAGCTCCTCGGCTCCGGGCCTGCCCTGGAGGGCGTCCGGCTGCGCGGCGGCGACGTCGTCCCGCTCGAGGCGCTGTTCACCACCTCCCGCACCCGCATGGCGAGCCCGCTGGCCGAGCAGCTCGGCTGCGAATTCAAGGACGGCCGCTTCGGCCCGGTCATCGTGACCGACCGGCTCCGGGAGACGACGGTGCCCGGCGTCTACGCGGCCGGAGACGCGGTGCGCTCGTCGCACAACGCCACCTGGGCGGCCTCGGACGGGGTGACTGCCGGCATCTCCGCCCATCAGTCCCTGTTGCCGCGCCTTCCGGCTTCGCCGGAGTAGGGGGCCCGGCGCCGCCCGGCGTATGGGGTAGACTGCTCCCATGCGCAAATTCGCCCCACTCCTACTGCTCCTCGCCTGCGCCCCGGGGGGCGACGACCGCGCCGGGGCCTCGGCTCCGGAGGCGTCCCCCGCCCAGGACACCCAGAGCACCAGCTCCCAGGCCGGGGCGGCCCAGCCCGCCCGGCGCGCCTCCCGGCTGCCGCTCGACCGCATCAAGCTCCCGGCCGGCTTCTCGATCGACGTCTTCTCCGAGGACGTGCCCGGCGCCCGGTCGCTCGCCCGCTCCCCCAAGGGGATCATCTATGTGGGCACCCAGAGAGAGGGCAAGGTCTACGCGCTGGTGGACCGCGAGGGGGACGGCCGGGCCGACCAGGTCCACACCATCGCCCGCGGGCTGACACAGCCCAACGGCGTGGCCTGGAGGGACGGCTCCCTGTACGTGGCCGAGATCTCCCGCATCCTGCGCTTCGACGGCATCGACGAGCGGCTGAGTGATCCCCCCGCGCCCAAGGTGGTGACCGCCGACTACCCCCGCGAGGGGCACCACGGCTGGAAGTTCATCCGCTTCGGCCCGGATGGCTGGCTCTATGTGCCGGTGGGGGCGCCCTGCAATATCTGCGAGAGGGAGAACCCCATCTACTCGTCGATCACCCGGATCAAGCCGGACGGCACCGGCCGGGAGGTCTTCGCCAGCGGTGTCCGGAATACCGTCGGCTTCGACTGGCACCCGCAGACGAAGGAGCTGTGGTTCACCGAGAATGGCCGCGACTGGCTGGGGGACAACCGGCCGCCGGACGAGCTGAACCGCGCCCCCCGCGCCGGTCTCCACTTCGGCTTTCCCTACTGCCACGGCAAGGACATCAAGGACCCCGAGTACGGCGACAAGCGCGCCTGCTCGGAGACCGTGCCGCCGGCGCGGGAGCTGGACCCTCACGTCGCCGCCCTCGGCACGCGCTTCTACACCGGGACCATGTTCCCCGCCGAGTACCGGAACCAGATCTTCTTCGCCGAGCACGGCTCGTGGAACCGGAGCGATCCCATCGGCTACCGGGTGATGCTGGTCCGGCTGCAAGGGGAGAAGGCGGTCTCCTACGAGCCCTTCGCCCAGGGGTGGCTGAGCGGCGGCAAGGTGTGGGGCCGGCCGGTGGACGTGGAGGTCATGCCGGACGGGGCGCTCCTCGTCTCCGACGATCACGCGGGCGCGATCTATCGCATCACCCACCGAGGCGGTGGCGCTCGCTGACCGGCTCCGGGACCGCGCCCGCGCCGTCCGGGACTGGTTCTTCCCTCCCGAGGTGCCGGTCCCGGAGGGGGTGCGGCGGCTCGTGGCCGCGGTCTATCCCACCCTCGACCTGAGGAGGGTGAGCTTCCACCGGGGCGTGCCGCACCTCCTCGGCCTGGTGGACAGCCACGCCATGGCGGTGCCGGCGGCCCTCTCCCCCCGCCGTATCCGGATCTACGTCCGCCCCCGCTACTGGGACACGGCAACGGTGGAGGGGCTGGGCCTCCTGCTCCACGAGGCCTTCCACGCGCTGCAGATCCAGGAGACGGGGCCCGGGCTCGGCTTGCTCCGGCCGTTCACCATCCTCTACCTGGCGTGCGCCGGGGGCTCGCGCTTCCTCTATCACCTCCACCCCATGGAGGTGGACGCCTACCGGGTGGCGGGCCGGCGGCGCAGCCTGTTCGAGCAGGCCTTCCTGGCCCAGCCGGGATCGTTGGTGCCGGTGCTGGTGGCGGACGGACCGGTGACGCCGGAGACCGTGCCATGCCTGCCCGAGGGGGGGCCGGTGATCCCGTCCAGCGAGCCGAGCTTCTGGGGCCGGCTGGCGGCAAGCACTCCCGTCGCCCGGGGGATCGCCCGCCGGGCGCGCCGCTTTCAAGGCATCCCCGCGCTGCTGCTCGCGGCGGCGGCCTGGCCGCTGATCGCCCTCTGGCTCCTGGCCTGGACCGTGGTGGTGGCCCTCCTCTGGCTGGCACGCCTGGTCGTGGAGGCCGCGGGCGCCCTGGCTGCTGCGCTGCTCTGGACCCTGGCCGTTCTCGTCCGCCCCTTTAGACGCCTGATCTGAGGTATCGTTGGCCTCACTGACTGCTTTGTTCTGAGGAGAACCCAAAGGAGGGGTTGCATGTTGAAAAGGTTTCTCGTCCCCGGGCTTGCCTTCGTCCTGTTCCTGGGATGGAGCGGGGTGGGCCGGGCCGACGTGGTCATCGATTGGAACAATGTGACGCTCGACGCCATCCGGGTGGACAAGACGTCTCCGCCGAAGGCGGCACGTGCCCTGGCCCTGGTCCAGGTATCGGTCTTCGACGCGATCACCAGCGTCCTGGGGCCGTACGCGACGCATCATGAGAACCCGCAGCAGTTCCCGGGGCCGTCCACGCTCATGGCGGCCACGGCGGCCGGGGCGGCCGCGGCGCATACGGTGCTCGTGGAGCTGTTCCCGTCGCGGAAGGAGACGTTCGACGCGGCCCTGGCCGCCTCCCTGGCGGCGGTCACGGACCCCGTGGCGAAGAACACGGGCGAGAGTTGGGGGCGTCTGGTGGCCGGGCAGATCTTGAACAGCCGTGAGAACGACGGCTCGGCCGCGACGATGGCCTACGAGGCACCGACCGGCGCCAACTGGTGGGCGCCGACGCCGCCGGCCTTCGCCGCGCCGCTGCTGCCGAACTGGCCCTCGGTCACGCTCTGGAGCGGCCTGAACGCCACGCAGTTCCGGCAGGGTCCGCCGCCGCCCTCGACCAGCGCCGAGTACGCCGCGGCGTTCCGCGAGGTCCGCCGGCTGGGCCGCGTGGATAGCCAGTTCCGCACTCCGGAGCAGACCCAGATCGCCCTGTTCTGGGCCGACGGCCCCGGCACCGCGACACCGCCCGGACACTGGTTCGTCATCGCCCAGGATGTCTCTCAACAGCAGGGGCTGAGCCTGGTGGAGAACGCCCGGCTGTTCGCGCTCCTGGGTATCGCCGTGGCCGACGCGGCCGTCGTCTCCTGGGACCACAAGTA
>DASPJI010000552.1:0-17567 GCA_035628695.1 Thermoanaerobaculia bacterium
TGCTCGGGGTGTTGATCTCGTTTCTGCTGCGCCGCCGGGACATGCTGACGCCGGGCGCCAAGTCGCTCCTCGGCCAGCTCGTCCTCTGGGCCGGGATCAACGTCGTCTACGGCTTCATCAACCCCGGGATCGACAACAGCGCCCACCTCGGAGGCTTCGCCGCCGGCCTCCTCCTCGGCCTCATCCTGCGCGAGCGCCGGCGCTTGCGGGCGCCGGCGGCCTATCCCGAGATCGAAGCGTAGGCCGCCCGCCCGGACCCGGGCGGGCCTGCTATGCTTCGGCGCCTTTTGGGCAAAATTCTTCGAGGTCTCGTATGAAGCTTTCGCTCCTGCAACGGCTTGCCATGTTCGCGAGACACCGCTACCGCACGGTGTTCGCCGCTTTCGTCGTCCTGGTCATCGTTTCGGCCGCCCTCATCTCCCGGCTCAGCTTCGACACGGACATGTTGAGCCTCCTGCCGAAGGAGGACCCGGCGGTGCGGACCTACGTGGAGACGCTCGAGGACTTCGGCAGCAGCACCTATCTGCTCGTCGCGATCCGTATCCCGGAAGGGGCGGTGGTCGACCCGTACGAGACCCTGGCGGACGATCTGGCCGGGCGGCTGGCACAGCTGCCCGAGCTCAAGAGCGTGCAACACAAGATCGGCGAGCCCCAGGAGCTCCTGGCGACCTTCTATCCGAAGGCGCTGCTCTTCCTCGACGACGCCGGCCGGCGGCAGCTCGAGGCGCGGCTCTCCGACACGGGCATCGAACGGCGGGTGAGCGAGCTCCGGCGCCAGCTCAAGACGCCGCAGGGCATGGCCGCGAAGGAGCTGCTGCGGCTGGATCCCCTGGGGATGTCCGACGTCTTCCTGAGCCGCCTCCAGTCCTCCCGCGGCAGCCTCAGGGTCGACTGGACGAGCGGCTACTACCTGTCGCGCGACCACCGCCTGCTGCTCATCCTGGCCGAGCCGGTGCGGCCGCCGCAGGACATCGACTTCGTCGAGCGGCTCGCCGTCCAGGTGGACCGCGCCGTCGACGAGGCGCGCGGAGAGTGGGAGGAGATCGCCGGGCCGGGGGTGAAGGCGCCCGAGGTGGTCGTGGGCGGCCCCCATCTCACCGCGCTGGGCGACGCCGCCCTGATCAAGAAGGACATGATCCTCAACCTCGGCACCGCGGTGCCCAGCGTGCTGCTGTTCTTCTGGTTCACCTTCCGGCGCCCGAGCTCCCTGATGTACGCGCTGCTGCCGATGGTCACCGGCCTGGCCCTCACCTTCGCCTTCGCCGAGCTGACGATCGGGTCGGTCAGCTCGGCGACGAGCGTGGTGGCGGCGCTGCTCGCCGGCCTGGGCATCGACTTCGTCATCGTCTCCTACGGGCGCTACATCGAGGAGCGGCAGAAGGGGGCGACCCTGGAGGCGGCGCTGCTCGCGATGAGCGGCTCCACCGGCCGCGCGGTGCTGGTCGGCGCGGTCACCACGACCGTCACCTTCTGGGCGTTCCTGTTCACCCGCTTCACCGGCCTGCGCCAGATGGGCCTGCTCACCGGCACCGGCATCCTCTTCTGCGTGCTGTCCGTCTTCCTGCTGCTGCCCGCCCTGCTGGCCTGGGGCGAGGACCGCCACCAGCGGCGGCGGACCCAGCCCAAGCTCTACCTCCACAGCTTCGGCTCCGAGGGGCTGATGCGGCTGTCGCTGCGCCACCCCTGGCCGGTCTGCCTCGCCGGCATCGCCATCACCCTGGCGGCGCTGGCGCTGGCGGTCAACATCGAGTTCGACGAGAGCATGAAGACCATGCGGCCGAAGGGGAACCGGGGCATCGACGTGGCCGCGGAGGTCGGCAAGGAGTTCGGCTCCGGCTTCGATTCGATGACGGTGGTGTTGAGCGGCAAGACGCCCGAGGAGGTGATCGAGCTGTCCGGGCGGGCGGCGCACGGGGCGCAGCGCATGGTCGACACCGGCACCCTCTACGGCTTCAGCGGCGTCACCTCCCTGATCCCGTCCCCTTCGCAGCAGCGGGAGGCGCTCGCCTGGATCGAGCGCGAGAAGGGGGACACCCTCGACCTCGAGCGGATCCGCGCCACGTTCGCCCGCGCCACGGCGGCGGAGGGGCTGCGCGCCGAGGGGTTCACCGAGGGTTTCGACCTCCTGGCCAGCGCCGTCAGCCTGCGGGAGCCGATCGGCCCCGAGAGCTTCCAGGAGAGCCCGCAGACCCGGCTCCTGCTCGAGCGCTACCTCGTCAAGACGGACCGCGGCTGGAAGGCCGCCGTCTACCTCTATCCGCTGGACAACCGGTGGCGCCGCGAGCCGCCGCCGGACGCCCTCCATCTGGTCGACAAGCTGGGGCCGCAGGCGGCGCTGTCGGGCACCAACGTGGTCAACCAGCGCGTCCGCTCCCTGGTGCTGCGGGACGCCTGGGTCGCCGGGATCATCGGCGTCGTCCTGGTCGCCCTGCTCATCTGGATGGATTTCCGCAGCCTGCCCCGGACGCTGGCCTCCCTGGTGCCGCTGACGGTGGGGCTGATCTGGATGGTGGGCGCCATGGTGCTGGTGAACACGCCGATGAACTTCATCAACATCTTCGTGACCACCATGATCATCGGCATCGGCGTCGACTACGGCGTCCACATCCTGCACCGGTTCCAGGAGGTGCAGGACTATCCGCGCCGGGAGTTCGAGAACGCCGTCGTCGAGACCGGCAAGGCGGTGGTGGCGGCGTCGGTCTCCACCATCTTCGGCTTCGGCTCGATCATGTTCTCGCACTACCCGGGGCTGGTCTCCACGGGGAAGGTGGCGGTCCTGGGAGCCGTCACCACCTGCCTCGTCTCCATCACCCTCGTGCCCGCCGTCCTGGTCTGGCGCTACGAGCGGCGGCGGAAGCGGGTGCCGGTGGGCGAGGCGGCGTAGGGGGCCGTTCAGGCCCGTCCGGAGCACGCTGACTTCGGGCCCCAGGGGGCGGTGGTGCCTCCCCCCCTGGGCGGGTGGGTGGCAGGGAGCGGGGGAGGTCAGGTGGGGGGTTTTTCACCGCTCCGCGTTCCTCGACTTTCCCGCAAGACTCCTCCATTTCCCTCTTGACGCGCCCCCCGTCGCGTTATAGTCTCGGGCGGTCGTAAGCCGTACAACGAGAAGGGAGGTGGCAGGGGAAAGAAGGAATCCGCGGTTCACGTCACAGCCGTACAGGACCGCCGTGTCTTCGAGGTGAGCGCGTAGCTCATCCGGGGCCTCGGGGTTCAAGCGGCCAAGGGAGGGAGTTACGAGCTCGCCTCCCGAGGCCTAGCCGGACAGGAGGTTGCACTCATGCCCAGCCACGGTGATCGTACGCCCAACGGCGTCGATCTGTCCCGTCCCACCGAATCCACCCGCCGTCATCTTTACGAGCTGGTGGTCCACGTCTACTTCCATCCCACGCCTGAAGAGGTGGAGAAGGCCCAGTCGGATCCCGGTAACCACTGGGTGCCGGACTACGGTCCTGACGAAGCACGCCTCCACGTCTTCTATGCCTACGGGCGCTGGTTCGCATCCTGGGAGGCGCTGGAAGAGAAGAAGGGGGCGGCGGCCGATCCCTCGCTTCCGGAGTGGCGTCGCTGGTCGGTGGTGCGGATCGTCGAGGACGCGGATCCGTCGAGCGCGACGGGCGTCACCTTTCTGGAAGTCTGACGCCCCCGCCGTGACGTCCGCCGCCTCGCGCGGCCCGCCTGAGGACTGAAGGAAGCAGCGCCTTCTCCGCCGTCGCGGGGGAGGCGCTTTTCTCTTGGCGGGGATTGCGGCGGCGGATCGGAAGCTCCGGCAGCGCGCCGGAAGCTCTGCCACCTCGCCGAAGCTTCCGATGCGCCCCCCGCGCGTCGACTGAGCCTGCCCTGGGGGGTTGGACGCGATCCGGAGCGCTCGGGAAGCTTCCGGGTGCCGCGGAATCCATCCCTTTGAATCGGGCGCCATCCGCGGCGTCCGGGAAGCATCCGAAGCGTCTGGAATCCATCCCGTCGAATGGGGAGCCGTCCGCGGCGCGCGGGAAGCGTCCGAGGCGTCTGGACACCATCCGCCGCGCTTTGGACACCATCCGCGGCGTCCGGACGGGATCCACGGCGCCTGGATGAGCTCCGGAAGCCCGGGCTTCGAGTCTTCGCGTCCGCGGCGGATCGCTTGGGGGTTGGGGGAAGGGGGGCCGTCCGCCCCAAAAGAAAAGGGCCGCCGGGTTGCCCCGGCGGCCCCTCCTAGGTTACTGCAGGAAGGATCAGAAGTCGAAGGCGACCGTCACCAGGTACGCCCGCGGCGGCTGATAGTCGAGCTCGTTGCGGATACGGCCGAAGGAGGAGCAGTTGCGGTTCGGCTCGTCGTCGAGACCGCAGGTGCCGGCCGGCGCCCAGCTCCGGGTGCCATCGGCGTTGAGGACCGTGGTGCCGGTGGTCTGGAACGCGCGGAGCTCGTCGTTGTCGAGCACATTGGTGACCGCCAGCTTCAGGAAGACGTTGAAGTCGCTGAAGATGGGCAGCTCGTAACGGGCCGACAGGTCGAGCTGCCACCAGTCGTTGAACCGCTCGGAGCCACGCTCACCGAAGAAGCGGGTGAAGGTGCCCGGGGGGTTGCCGCCGCTGATGTAGCCCGGAGTCGCGGTGTACGGCCGGCTGGCCGTCCGGCTCCAGTTGCGGCCCGACTGGTAGTAGACGATGGAGCCCAGGGTGAGGGCGCCAGCGCGGTTGAAGTCGAAGGAGTAGGTGCCGAGCAGGTTGACGCGGTGACGGATGTCGTCATCGGTGTAGCCGTACGGCGAGCTGTTGATGACCGACAGGGGGTAGTTGCCCAGGTTCGAGCCGGAGGACGGCTGGTTGCCAGCCTCACCCTCGTAGTTACCCTCGGTGGTCGAGTAGGTGTAGTTGCCGGAGAGCGACCAGCGGCTGGTCGGACGGTAGTCGAAGACCGCCGTCAGAGCGCGGTACTCGCGCACCGCGTCCGGGTTGTTGGCCCAGATGGTGGTGTCGAGCGGGAAGGCCGCGCCGCCGCCCGGGGCCACGACGGAGGTGGTGTCACCCGCGTCGCACAGGCCCTGGTTGGTGCAGACCAGGCCGATGAAGTCGTCGAGCATGTCCTCGTAGTCGCGGCGGATGTAGGAGAGAACCACCGAACCCGAGTTGCGCGGCAGGGCGTGCCGGATCGACAGGTTGTAGTCGTCGGCGTAGGGGGCGTTGATGTCGTCGGCCAGGAAGGTCGTCGGCTGCGTCGGATCGATGTACGACGTGACGATCGTCCAGAACTGGTCGTCGCGCAGGATCTGCTGCACCTGGTCGGCGGTCAGGCCGGAGAGGTCCGGACCGGTGTAGAGGTGCTCGATACGCGGCGCGTTGGCGACGCCCGTGGCATTGTTGGCGACGTTGTCGTTGAAACGGCTGACATAGCGGCCGTACGTCGCCTGCACCTGCCAGGACGGAGTGATGCTGTAGGTCACGCCCAGGCGGGGCGCGATGTCGTCGAAGGACAGGTTGAACTGCGCCAGCGGGCCGGAGCCGTCGTACTGGTCATACCGTACGCCGATGTCGAACCGCCAGTTGTTGAGCGTCCAACCGTCCTGGAGGTAGACACCCAGGTTGTCGAGCTGCTGGTCGCCGCCGAGAGGCACGGCGAGCCAACGGTACATGTAACCGGTCTCGAAGTTGTACCGGGGGGTGCCGCCGACCTGACCGGCGTAGAAGCGGCCGGTGTTCAGGGCGAGCAGGTTGTAGCCGGTCGAGGACTGACGGTTCTCACCACCGGTGGTGGAGCGGACGAACTGCACGCCGCCCTCCAGGGTGTGGGAGCCGAGGCTCTCGGTCGACAGGGAGTGCGTGAGGTTGAGGGCCGCCGTCTCGTTGTCGCGGATGCTGGGATCGGTGAAATCCCACCAGCCGTTGTTGTAGACGGTGTTGGTGAAGTACTCGATGAACGGGTCGCCCTTGGCGGGGTCGCCGCCCGAGTTGATCTCGACGTTCTTCTGGGTCGCCTGGAACTCCAGGAAGGTGTTCGAGCCCAGAACGCCCTGGTAAGAGGCGGTGATCGTCTCGCGCGGGTCGGTACGGGTACCGACGGCACGCGCCTCACCGGGGGTGAGGCCGGCCTGGTTCAGAGACTCCGAGTCGAAGCTGAGGTAGCTCAGATCGAGCAGGTGGTTCTCCGAGAGAGCGCCGCGCAGCTTCGCCTGCCAACGGTCCTCGTTGTAGGTGTTGGTGATCGCCTCACCGGTGCCGCTCGCCGTACGCGAGGTCTGCGACTCCGGGATGGTGCGGCCGCCGACGAAGAACCAGAGGCGGTCCTTCACGATGTACCCACCGAGCGTCGCCTGGTAGGTCTCCTGAAGGTCGTCCTCCCGCACCTCGTTGAATGGCGAGGACGAGTTCCAGTCCTCGTTCTCGAGCTCCGCGCGCAGCGTGCCCTCGAACTCGTTGGAACCGGACTTGGTGACGGCATTGATGATGCCGCCCTGGAAACGGCCGTAGCGGGCGCTGACGCCCGAGGTCAGGACCTGCACCTCTTCAACGGCATCCTCCAGGTAGAGGTCCGGGGCCGAACCGAAGTACGGGTCGGACACCTCGGCACCATCGAGCATCACCGTCGTGTCGAACGACGGCGCACCCGAGATCGAGAGCGTGCCGCCGGTCGGGCCGAACGAGATGTTCGGCGACAGGGTGGCGACGGACTCGATGTCGCGGGCGGTGATCGGCAGGGCCTCGACCTCGGTCTCGTAGTCGAAGTTCTCGCCGATCGTGGTGGTTTCGAGGGCAGTCGCCACGCCGGTGACGGTGATCTCCTCCGATACCACCTGACCCGGAGCGAGCTGGGCGTTGACCGGAACGGTCTGGCCCAGCTCCAGGCGGAAGCGGTACACCTCCGGCTGCCGGCCTTCCGAGGCCACCGTGACCTCGTAGTTGCCGGTCGGCAGCAGGGCGAACAGGAAGTCGCCGTTCTGCCCGGTGGTCGCCGTGCGCTCGAGCTGGAGAGACTGGTTGTTGACGGTGACCGTCGCGCCAGGCAGCGGCGCGCCGTTCTCGTCCGTCACCCGGCCATTGATCCGGCCCGTCGTCTGAGCCTGAGCAAGGACCAGGGCGGGCACCATCAACAGCACCAGCACCAGCCACAGGTTTCGTTTCATGCCTTCCTCCTTGTGGTTTGGTGAACACTTTTCCCCGACCGGGATCGGGGAAACCTCTTTAACGACCGGGGCTCTTCGCCCCGTCCAACTCCCGAGATAGCACTTTCCATGCCTGCCGGGAAGAATGGCCAACTTACTGGAAAAGAACCACTTGCGAGTTTCAGCAGCGCCGGAGTCCAACGGCGCGGATCAGAGATTTGAATCCAGATCCAGAAATCTGGATGCCGGCCACCCGGCCAGCCCCCGGGGCCGCCGGCCCGGCGGGACCGGATGGCGCGGGGGGCGGTGTGCTGGCCGTTGACACCCCCGGAGAGGTCTGCTAGTCTCTCTCTCCCTCGGGCGGCCGTCGTTGGCGGGTGTCCGTGGGCTAGTATAGACGAAGAGAAGGCCCGTAGCTCAGTTGGTTAGAGCGCTACGTTGACATCGTAGAGGTCAGCGGTTCGAATCCGCTCGGGCCTACCATCGTAGAGATTGTAGAGATCGTCGAGATCGTTGCAGGGAACACGAAGATCGACACAGAGTGTTGGATGGCATGTCCAGGCGCTTAGCTCAGCTGGTTAGAGCGCTACCTTCACACGGTAGAGGTCAGCGGTTCGAATCCGCTAGCGCCTACCAACTCTCTCTCTCCCCGTCGCGCTCGTGAGTCCCCGCTCCGCGGCCCCGCTGCCCGGGCTCCTCCCCGTGTCCCCTTCCCTGCCGCCGCCGGAATCCGGCGTGCTGCCGTGCTAGGCTTGGATGCAGTGTCTCTTCGCGATTTCTGGCCGGGCCGGCAGGGGGTGCTCTCCCCCTGGCCGCTCGCGTACCTATATAGGAAGAGAGCCCGCCGACGGGCCATTGAACGACCTGCCGGACCCACCACCGTGGTCCGGCGCTCCCAGGGGGTGAGCTGAGTATCGACAAGACGACGCGGATCAACGAGCGGATCAGGGTGCGGGAGGTGCGCCTGGTGGAGTCCGACGGCTCCCAGGCGGGGATCGTAACCATCGAGGACGCGCTGCAGCGCGCGCGCACCCAGGAGCTCGACCTCGTGGAGGTGGCGCCCACGGCCAAGCCGCCGGTCTGCCGCATCATGGACTTCGGCAAGTTCCTCTATCAGCAGAAGAAGAAGGCGCACGAGTCCAAGAAGAAGCAGAAGGTGATCCACATCAAGGAGGTCAAGTTCCGGCCGAACATCGACGACCACGACTACGACTTCAAGCTGAAGAACGTGGTCCGGTTCCTCGGCGAAGGGGACAAGGTCAAGGCGACCATCCAGTTCCGGGGCCGTGAGATGGCGCGGCAGGACCTGGGGCACAAGCTGGTCAAGCGGCTCCAGGCTGACCTCGGGGAGTCGGGGGTGCTAGAATCCCACCCCGAGATGACGGGTAACCGGATGCATGTCATCTTCGGACCGCCCCGCAATCAGGTGCAGGTGGCGGCGGCGCCGAAGAGGGCAGCGCCCGCCGGCGAGCGCGCCGAGCGCCCTGAGCGCAGCGACGCCCGCGCCGAGAACCCGGAGCCCCGCCCGGCTTCCAGCTAGGCGGTGGATGACGCAGAGCCGGCCCTCGGAGCGCCCATGGTGGGCGGCTCCCCGGGGGCCTTACGCGCTTTCGGCAGAGTCCGAGGCGCCAGAAAGGAGAGGGACCCTTGCCCAAGCAGAAGACGCACAAGGGTGCCGCGAAGCGGTTCAAGTTGACGGCCACCGGCAAGGTGAAGCGGCATCAGTCGATGCACAGCCACATCTTGACCAAGAAGACGACCAAGCGGAAGCGCAATCTCCGCAAGGCGACGATGGTCTCGCCCGCGTTCGAAGGCATCATCAAGGACCTGTTGCACTCGTAGTCTCCGGCCTGCCGGGACCGCATCAAACCCAACCCTCGGCCGCCGGCGGGACGACCTGTCCGCCGGAGCCGTAGCCCCCGGCTTCCGGGATCGCAAGGATCCCGATAGCTCGCGCGGGCCTGACCGCTCCACCCTTTCGACAAGTGTGGGAGCAGAAACGAGGTCATACAGATGGCACGTATCAAGCGCGGCAACAAGCGCGTCCAGCGCCGCAAGAAGATCCTGAGCCTGGCCAGCGGCTTCTGGGGCATGAAGTCGAAGAGCCACCGCATGGCCAAGCAGGCGGTGGACAAGGCCCTCAACTACGCCTACCGCGACCGCCGCGTCCGCAAGCGCGAGATGCGCAGCCTGTGGATCGTGCGCATCAACGCCGCGGCCCGGCTGCACGGCCTGTCCTACAGCCGCCTGATCGCCGGCCTCAAGGCGGCCGGCTCGGACCTCGACCGCAAGGTCCTGGCCGACATCGCGGTGCGCGACGCCGAGGCCTTCGGCGGCATCGCCGAGATGGCCAAGAAAGCTCTCGGCAACAAGCAGCAGTCCAAGCCCGCGGAGGCGTGAGGTGACGGACGGCGGCACCTCCGCGGCCCCCGCCCCCGCCGATCGGGATAGCGGGACGGCCGCCGGTGCCGCCCGGCCGGCCGACCTCGCCGCGCAGTTCGAGCGCGAGGCCGGCGCCGTGGCGGACCGGCAGGCCTGGGAAGAGCTGCGCCTGCGCTGGGTGGGACGCAAGCAGGGGATCGTCCGCTCGCTCCTCGACGACATCAAGAAGGTGGAGCCGGCCGGCCGCCGCGCCTACGGCGAGGCGGTCAACACGCTCAAGGAGACGGTGGAGGCCCGCCTCGCCGCGCTGGACGAGGAGATCGGCCGGCGCGAGCGGGAGGCGGCGCTGCGCCGCTCCACGGTCGACGTCACCCTGCCGGGCCGGCGCCCCGCCATCGGCTCGATCCACCCCATCACCCTGGTGATGTGGGAGATGGAGGAGATCTTCGCCTCGCTGGGCTACAGCGTCGCCGAGGGCCCCGAGGTGGAGGACGACTACCACAACTTCGGCGCCCTCAACTTCCCCGACGACCACCCGGCGCGCGACACGCAGGACACGCTGTTCCTCGACAACGGCCTGCTGCTGCGCACCCACACGTCGCCGGTGCAGATCCGCACCCTGCTGTCGCGCAAGCCGCCGATCCGGGTGATCTGCCCGGGCCGGGTCTTCCGCAACGACAATGACCTGCGGCACTCGCCCATGTTCCATCAGGTGGAGGGGCTGGCGGTGGCCGAGGGGATCACCGTCGGCCATCTCAAGGGGACGCTCCAGGCCTTCCTCCAGCGGCTGTTCTCGCCGGAGACGCAGATCCGCCTGCGCCCCAGCTTCTTCCCCTTCACCGAGCCGTCGGCCGAGGTGGACGTCACCTGCGCCAACTGCAAGGGCAAGGGGTGCGAGGTCTGCTCCGGCACCGGCTGGATGGAGATCCTCGGCTGCGGCATGGTCGACCCGCGGGTGCTCGCCGGGTGCGGCATCGATCCGGACGTCTACAGCGGCTTCGCCTTCGGCATGGGGGTCGACCGGGTGGCGATGAACCGCTACGGCATCCCCAACATCCGCATGCTGTTCGACAACGACGAGCGGCTGCTGCGGCAGGTGCGCGAATGAAGTTCTCTCTGGAGTGGCTGTCCGACTACGTGGAGCTGCCGGCGGAGCCGCGGGAGCTGGCCACGCGCCTGACCGCCGCCGGCCTGGCGGTCGAGGATGTCGAGGACGGTGAGCACGGGACCCTCTTCGACATCGACGTCACCACCAACCGGCCCGACTGCATGAACCACTTCGGCCTGGCGCGGGAGATCTCCGTCCTGCTGGAGAAGCCGCTGCGCCGGCCGGCCGCGGACCCCGCCGAGGCGACGGAGCGGGCGGCGGACGCGGCGCGGGTGGTGATCGAGGACTCCGAAGGGTGCCCGCGCTATGCCGCGCGGGTGATCCGCGGCGTCAAGGTGGGGCCGAGCCCCGACTGGCTGCGCCGGCGCCTGCAGGCTGTCGGCCTGCGCTCGATCAACAACGTGGTCGACGTCACCAACTACGTGCTCTGGGAGCTCGGCCAGCCGCTCCACGCCTTCGACCTGGCGAAGCTCGCCGGGGCGACGGTCGTGGTGCGCCGGGCGCGGGCGGGGGAGCGGCTCGTCACCCTCGACGGCGCCGAGCGCGAGCTCGACCCGGAGATGCTGGTGATCGCCGACGCCGAGCGGGCGGTGGCGCTCGCCGGCGTCATGGGCGGCGCCGACAGCGAGGTGACGGACGGGACCACCGATATCCTGCTCGAGAGCGCCCACTTCGGCCGCCGGCGGGTGCGCCAGGCGGCGCGGCGGCTCGGCATCCACTCCGACGCCAGCCACCGCTTCGAGCGCGGCGCCGACCCGGAGATCTGCGCCGAGGCGGCGAGCCGGGCGGCGAAGCTGATCGCCGAGGTGGCGGGGGGCGAAGTGCTCGCCGGCGTCATCGACGTGCGCGCCGCCGAGGTGCCGGCGCGCCGCGGCCGGCTGGACCTGGACCGGCTCGACGCCTTCGCCGGCGCCGCGGTGCCGGCCGCCGACGCCGAGCGCTGGCTCACCGGCCTCGGCTTCCGGCTGGAGCCGGACGGTGAACGGGCCTGGCGGGTGACGGTCCCCTCCTGGCGGACGTACGACTTCGAGCCGCGGCCGTCGGGCGAGATCTATCCGGCCGACCTCTATGAGGAGGTGCTGCGGGTCTTCGGCCTCGACCGCATCCCCGCGGCGCTGCCGGGGATCCCGGGCCCGGACGCGCCGAGGGCGGAGAACCAGGTGCGGCGCACGCGGGTGCGGCGCTACCTCGCCGCCGCCGGCTTCGCCGAGGCGGTCCACTTCGCCTTCCACGACCCGGCGGCGGACGCGGCCTATCCGAGCCTGCGGCCGGACACGAAGCCGCTGCCGCTGGCCAACCCGCTGTCCGAGCGCTATTCGGTGATGCGGCGCTCGCTGATCCCCAACCTGGTGGAGAGCGCCCGCTTCAATCAGCGTCGGGGACGCGAGTCGGTCCGGCTATTCGAGGTGGCGACGGTATTCTACGAGCGGCCCGGATCCGGAGAGCTGCCGGACCAGCCCGAGCACGTGGCGCTGGTCTGCGGAAGCTGGCCGCTCCATTCATGGGACCGAGAGTGGGAACTAGACCTGTTTGACCTTAAAGGGGTGGTGGAGGGCGTGGCCCGTGAGTTGGGCGTCGAGCTTGAGGCACGGCCGGCCGAGCTGCCAGGCCTTCTCCCCGGCAAAGCGGCCGAGCTGCTGCGAAACGGGGAGGTGGTGGGGTGCCTGGGTGAGGTCGCTGCCAAGGAGTTCTACTCCCTTTACGTGGCGGAGGTGGCTTTGGATGCTCTGGTGTCACCAGGCGGGCAGCTGAGTCGCCAAGTCGTCTTGCCCTCGCGCTTTCCGGGGATCATCGCGGACTTCACGCTGACTCATGCGCTATCAACCCCATGGTCGGAAATCCGTGCAGCCATCTCGGCGGCGCAGCCGGCGGATCTAGAAGACTTCAGCCTCAACGTGCGTTATCAAGGCACGCTGCCGGATGGGGTGGTCAACACAACAATCCGGTTCGAATACAACGCGCGCGACCGCTCGCTGACTAAGGACGAGGTCAACGCCCGCCAGGCGGACCTCACGGGCATGCTGGTGGAGCGCTTCGGCTGGAAGGAGTAAGGCTTGGCAGCAGTGGCAGGGATCGAGTGGTTGGAGGTGCTGGAGGAGAAGGTCCGGGAGGCGTCCGAGCGCCTGACCAACCTGCGGGTCGAGAACCGTGGGCTGGAGGGGCGGGTGCGGGAGCTGGAGGCGCGGCTCGAAGCGCTCTCCGGCGTCGCCGAGGGCACCGACACGATGGCCGCCGGCCTCTCCGCCGAGCTGGAGCGCGAGCGCCGGGACAGCGAGTCGCTGCGCGAGCGGGTGCGGGATCTCGAAGCCCGCCTCGCCGCCGCGGACGAGGGGGGCGCCTCCCGTGATCAGGTGAACGAGCTGCTGCAGGAGCGCGAGGAGGTCCGCGGCCGGGTCGAACGCCTCGCTCGGCATCTCGAAGGGCTGCTGGCCGGCAGCGCCTAGCGGTCCGCTCCGACTGACCTCCTAGCGGTCGGCCCCGACCGCGTCGGCCAGCCGCTTCACCCCGTCCCTCTCCATCAGGGCGAGCAGCTCCTCGTTGATCCGCCTGGGCAGCGACGGCCCCTGGTAGACCAGGGCCGTGTAGACCTGGACCAGCGAGGCGCCGGCGCGGATGCGGCGCCACGCCTCGGCGCCCGAGCCGATGCCGCCGACGCTCACCAGCACCGTCCGCCCGAACAGGCGCCGGGCCACGGCGTCGAACACCCGGAAGCTCTTCTCGCGCAGCACCTCCCCCGACAGGCCGCCGGAATCGCGGGCGCCCGGCAGCAGGGCGTAGTCGGTGGTGGTGTTGGTGGCCACGATGCCGGCGGCGCCCGCCTCCACCGCGGTCTCGGCGAGGCCGGCGGCGGCCTCCGGGTCGAGGTCCGGGGCGATCTTGACCAGCACCGGCTGCGCGGTGATGCCGGCGGCGAGCCCGAGGAGCGTCCGCACGAAACCCTCGTTCTGGAGGTCGCGCAGGCCCGGCGTGTTGGGCGACGAGAGATTGATCACCAGGTAGTCGCAGAGCGGGGAGAGGCCGCGCAGCAGCGTCTCGTAGTCGGCGAGCGCCGCCTCCGGCGGCGTCGTCTTGTTCTTGCCGATGTTGACCCCCAGCGGGATGCGGGCGGGCCAGGCGGCTTCGAGGCGGCGGCGGAGCGCCTCCATCCCCTGGTTGTTGAAGCCGAGGGCGTTCTGCAGGCTGCGCGCCGCGGGGTGCCGGAAGAGGCGCGGCCGGGGGTTGCCCGGCTGGGCGAGGGGGGTGACCGTCCCCACCTCGGCGAAGCCGAAGCCGAGGGCGGGCAGGGCGGCGATGCCGACGCCGTTCTTGTCGAAGCCGGCGGCGAGCCCCACGGGGTTCGCGAAGGCGCGGCCGAAGAGCGTCTGGCCGAGCCGCTCGTCGGCGACGAAGTTCCGTTCCTCCAGCCGGCGGGCGAGCGACGGCAGCGCCTGGATCGCCTCGAGGCCGGCGATGCCGATCTCGTGGCTGGTCTCGGCGTCGAGCCCGAAGAGCAGGCGGCGGAGGGTGGAGTATAGCGTCATGGGCGGCGGGGGCGATTCTAGACCGGATCGCCCCCGCCGTAGTCGTGGTCTGTCGTTAGTAGCACCACCCCGCGAGCCACCAGCAGGAGCCGCCCGCGAAGAAGCAGGCCGACTGGTACCAGTAGTCCGAGCACCAGTTCCCGTGGCTGTCCATGTTGCCGGCGCAGAATCCCGGCGCGAGGTTGCAGCCCATGCTCAAGCAGAGGCTCGGGTTGTTCGAGTAGCTGTTGCAGTTGAACGTGGGCGCGCAGCGGTCCGCCGCGGTCGGCGCCGGACAGGCCGAGTCGCAGGAATAGAACTGGCCGGCGCAGGTGGTGTTGCGAATACAGTCCGGGTGGTTGACGAAATAGCAGTCGTAGCCGGCGAGCTTCTCGTCGCAGACGTGGCAGCCGGTGCCGCGGCAGCCGTTCCAGATGCCGTCGCCGATCCCGTCGCAGCTCCCGGCCTTTTCGGCCGCCGGGCGGGTGGCCGGGGTCGAGTTCGCCTCGTCGGACCAGAGGAAGCTGAGGTCGGCCGCGCCGGCGGAGCCGGCGAGGAGCAGGAGCACTGCGGCAGCGATGGCGGTCAGGAAGGACGGAGCTACGGGCTCTCCTCTCATGGGGGTCTCCTCGGGAGTAGATCTCTGCAGATGATTCTGCAGAGCAGGGACATCTAAAAGGTGAGGTGCGCCGGACGGCCGGAATGTGGCGCCGCGCGGCCCCTCGACGCCCTCTCTGGCCCCGCTCCTCGACTGTGCTATAGTGGGCTCCGCCAAGTCCCTGGCATCACATCACTTGTTGGCCGGGGAAGGCCTATGGAAGCGGACGTGACCACGACTCAAACCCCACCTTCGACCGAGGTCGAGATCTTTGGTGAGGTCTATCGCGTCCGCGGTAGCGACCATGAGCACCTCCAGGGTCTCGCCGGCCTCGTCGACCGCAGGATGCGGGACGTGGCCCGGCACGCGAACACGGCCGATAAGGCACGGATCGCGATCCTGGTGGCGTTGAACCTTGCGGACGAATTGTCGCGAGTTCAGAAGCAGCAGGAAGGGGAACAGGGCGAGATCCGGGAGAAGGTGACAGCGCTGACGGAGGAATTATCCCGTGCCCTCGGCGGTTGATGAGGGGGCAGCAGCGCTCGGCGCCAGCTCGTGATATATGGAAACAGGTTTGCACCCCTGCGCGGTTCGTGATGGGTCAACCGATTGTAGAACCAACATTGTTACCATGGGAGTTCTATACCCACGTGGCCTGTGCCAGCCTCGCACCGACGAGGACGCTAACGGCTCGTGGTGCGGACACCCACCTGGCGCGTTCAGGTTCTAGACGCGACGGCTCAGCACGGCCGCGCGGGGGATGCTTAATCCCTCTCTGGTGAGAGGGTCCCTTCCAGCCTCGTCCGGTCCCCCCTGTCGCTCCTGACAGGGGGTATATTCGGTGGATACCGACGGAATGGTATTCACGGCCATTGCCTTTATAGGGGTTTTGGCCGTGGTTCTGGTCTGGTGGTTCGGCCTGCGCAGGGCCGCCCGGCAGATCCTTGTCCAGGCGCGTCACGACGCCGCCAAGATGGCGGAAGACGCCCGGCGTGACGCCGCCAAGGCGCTGGAGGATGCCGAGCGCCAGGGCGAGACCCGCCTGCGCGAGGCGGAGATCGTCGCCAAGGAGAAGCTGCTGCAGGCGCGCAGCGAGTTCGAGGCGGTCTCGCGCAAGCGCCGCACCGAGCTCGAAGCGCTGGAGCGGCGCCTCACCCAGAAGGAAGACAACCTCGACAAGCGCACCGAGGAGCTCACCCGGCGGGAGAAGGAGCTCAACCAGCAGGACCGGTCGCTGGCCGGCCGCGAGAAGGTGCTGGAGAAGAAGGAAGGCGATCTGGACCGCATGCTCGACGAGGAGCGGGTGCGGCTGGAGCAGATCGCCGGCCTGACCGCGCAGCAGGCGCGCGAGGAGCTGGTGCGGGTGATGGAGGACGACGCCCGCATCGAGGCCGCCCACATCGTCAAGCGGATCGAGGACGAGGCGCGGGAGCAGGCGCACAAGCAGGCGCAGCGCATCATCGGCATGGCGATCCAGCGCTCCGCCTCCGACTACGTCTCCGAGGCCACCGTCTCCGTGGTCATGCTGCCCAACGACGAGATGAAGGGGCGGATCATCGGCCGCGAGGGCCGCAACATCCGCGCCCTCGAGACGGCGACCGGCGTCGATCTGATCGTCGACGACACGCCCGAGGCGGTCATCCTCTCCGGCTTCGACCCGTTCCGCCGCGAGATCGCCCGCGTCGCCCTGGAGCGGCTGATCACCGACGGCCGCATCCACCCCGCCCGCATCGAGGAGGTGGTGGAGAAGGTCAAGGCCGAGTTCGAGCAGCGCATCCACCACGAAGGGGAGGCGGCGCTGCTGGAGCTCGCGATCCCCGGCATGCATCCCGAGCTGGTCAAGCTCATCGGCCGCCTGCGCTACCGCACCTCCTACGGCCAGAACGTGCTGCAGCACAGCAAGGAGGTCGCCTTCCTCGCCGGCGCCATGGCCGCCGAGCTCAAGGCCAACGTCCAGGTGGCGCGCCGCGCCGGCCTCACCCACGACATCGGCAAGGCCATCGACCGGGAGATGGACGGCACCCACCTGCAGATCGGCATCGACCTGCTGCGCAAGTACGGGGAGACCGAGGAGGTGGTCCACGCGATGGCCTGTCACCACGGCGACTACGACCCGCAGACGGTGGAGGCGGTGCTGGTGACCGCGGCCGACGCGCTGTCGGCGGCGCGGCCCGGCGCCCGGCGCGAGATCCTGGAGACCTACGTCAAGCGGCTGGAGAAGCTGGAGGAGATCGCCTCCAACTTCAAGGGGGTGCAGAAGGTCTTCGCCATCCAGGCCGGCCGCGAGATCCGCATCGTCGTCGACAGCGGCAAGATCGGCGACGAGCAGGCGCTCTGGCTGTCCAAGGACATCGCCCGCAAGATCGAGGCGGAGCTGACCTATCCCGGACAGATCAAGGTCACGGTGATCCGCGAGACCCGCTCGGTGGAGTACGCCCGGTGAAGCTGCTCTTCGTCGGCGACGTCCTCGGCAAGCCCGGCCGCCGGGCGGTTCAGGAGCTCCTCCCCCGCCTGGTCGACCGCCACCGCGCCGACTACGTGGTGGTCAACGTCGAGAACTCGGCCGGCGGCTTCGGGGTCAATCCCGAGGTGATGAAGGAGCTCGAGGGGCTGCCCATCGACTGCTTCACCAGCGGTAACCACATCTGGGACAAAAAGGAGGGGGTCCACCTGCTGGACAGCGACCCTCGGCTGCTGCGCCCCGCCAACTATCCGGAGGGGAACCCCGGCAAAGGGCTCTACGTGGGAGAGACGGCGGCGGGCATCCCGGTCGCCACCATCAACCTCGAGGGGCGGGTGTTCATGAACAGCCTGGAGTCCCCCTTCGTGGCGGCCGACCGCCTGCTCTCCCAGCTCGACCCCAAAGTCAAGGTGATCCTGGTGGACTTCCATTGTGAGGCGACCAG
>DASPJI010000553.1:0-3375 GCA_035628695.1 Thermoanaerobaculia bacterium
TGGAGCCGGTGGGCGGCGGCGGCATGGGGATCGTCTACAAGGCGCGCGACACGCGGCTGGGGCGGACCGTGGCGCTCAAGTTCCTCCCCCCCGAGCTGACCCGCGACCCGGAGGCCAAGGAGCGCTTCCTCCAGGAGGCCCGGGCCGCCTCCGCCCTCGACCACCCCAACGTCTGCACCGTCCACGAGATCGGCGAGGACGAGGAGGGGCGCCTCTTCCTCGCCATGGCCTTCTACGACGGCGAGACCCTGAAACGGCGGCTGGAGCGCGGGCCGCTCCCCCTGGACGAGGCGACCGACGTCGCCAAGCAGGTGGCCCAGGGGCTGACCAAGGCGCACCGCCAGGGGATCGTCCACCGCGACGTCAAGCCGGCGAACCTGATGCTCACCGGCGACGGCGTGGTGAAGGTCCTCGACTTCGGCATCGCCAAGCTCGCCGGCTCGTCGGGGCTCACCCAGGCCGGCTCGTCGCTCGGCACGCCGGCCTACATGTCGCCCGAGCAGGCGCGGGGGGAGGAGGTGGACGGCCGCACCGACGTCTGGTCGCTCGGCGCCGTCCTCTACGAGATGCTCGCCGGCCGGCGCCCCTTCCCCGGCGATCACGACCAGGCGGTGATCTACGCGCTCCTTCATGAGACGCCGAAGCCGCTGCCGTCGCTGCGGGTGGACGTGCCGCCGGACCTGGCGCGGATCGTCGCGCGCATGCTGGAGAAGGACCCGGAGCGGCGCTGCCCCTCGATGGCCGATGCCCTCGCCGACCTGCGGGCTTTCCGCAACGAGCCGGGGACGGGGACGGTGCAACGGGCGGCGGCCCCGCCGGCCCGGCGGCGCTGGCCGTGGCTGGCGGCCGGCGTCGTGGCGGTCCTGGCCGCCGGCGGGCTCTATCTGGCCCTCGGCGCGCGCGAGGAGGTGGGCCAGGCCCAGTTCGAGCGCCTCACCGAGGGGGGAGGGAGGGAGCTGTTCCCCACCCTCTCCCCGGACGGCAACTCCTTCGCCTACGTCAAGGCGGGCGAGGGGAACCTCGACATCTACCTGCAGAGCGTCGGCGGCGACAACCCCCTGCGGCTCACCGACTCCCTGGCCGACGACACCCAGCCGGCCTTCTCCCCCGACGGCCGGCAGATCGCCTTCCGGTCGGAGCGGGAGGGCGGGGGCATCTTCGTCATGGGGAACCTCGGCGGCTCGTCGCGCCGGGTGAGCGAGATCGGCTTCAACCCCGCCTGGTCCCCCGACGGCGAGGAGCTGGTGGTCGCGACCGAGGGGGTGAGCGGCCCGCTGGCGCGGACGGGCCGCAGCGAGCTCTGGCGGATCGTCGCCGCCACCGGCGAACGGCGCCTGGTCACCCGCGGCGATGCCGTGCAGCCGAGCTGGTCGCCGAACGGCCACCGGATCGCCTACTGGAGCGTCAGCTCGAAGAGCGCCGAGCGCACCGTCTGGACCGTGCCCGCCGCCGGCGGCGAGGCGAGGCGGGTCACCAACGACACCTTCCTCAACTGGAGCCCGGTCTGGTCGCCGGACGGCCGGTATCTCTACTACTCCAGCGACCGCTCCGGCACCCCGAACATCTGGCGGGTGCCGATCGACGAGGCCAGCGGCGAGGTGCGGGGGGCGCCGGAGGCGATCAACGCGCCCTCCGAGTCGAGCAGCTTCATGAGCTTCTCCGCCGACGGCCGGCGGATGATCTACGCGACGGACGACGGCCGGTCGAACCTGGAGAAGATCGGCTTCGACCCCGGACGGCTGGCGGTCGAGGGGGAGCTGTCGGCCGTCACCGAGGGCTCGCGCTCCATCTTCACCGGCGAGGCGTCGCCCGACGGCCGCTGGCTCGCCTACCAGGTGACGCAGCCGCGGGACGACCTGTTCGTCATCCAGCCGGACGGCTCGGAGCCGCGGCAGCTCACCGACGACGACGCCAAGGACCGGCTCCCCCGCTGGGCCCCGGACGGCTCCCGCATCCTCTTCTACTCCAACCGCTCCGGCCGCTACGGCGCATGGACCATCCGTCCGGACGGCAGCGGCCTCGAGCAGCTCACCGTCGACACCGGCGAGCCGCTCTACAACCCGCTCTGGTCGCCCGATGGACGCCGGATCGTCTTCATCCTGGGGTTCAAGGGCACGGCGCTCCTCGACCTGGACGACCTCAGTCGCCGCCCCAAGCCGCTCCCCCTGCCGGTCGGCACCGGAGTGTTCAACGCCACCTCCTGGTCGCCGGACGGCCGGTTCCTGGCCGGCGAGCTCACCAGGCCCGGCATCGCCGTCTACTCCTTGGACAGCGGCCGCCTCGACCGGCTGACCGACAGCGGCACCAGCCCGGTCTGGCTCGCCGGCGGCCGAGCGCTCCTCTACCTGGACCGGGGCCGGATCTCCGCCTTCGACCTGCGCGGCCGGACGGTCCGGGAGGTCCTGTCCCCGCGCGCCAACTCCGAGTTCCGGAGCGTGAGCCCCGGGCCGAACAGCCGCACCCTCTATCTGGTACGCGCCACCTTCGAAGGGGATGTCTGGCAGCGGACGAACTGAGAGCCCTCGCTGGGCTATACTTCCTGTCGATCAGCAACAGTTTGCCGCACTGCCCGGGGACCTGTCCCCGAAGGAGAGGAGATGGCGTTCGATTCGAGGGATGTGATGATCAGTCTGCCTTCAGCGGGCGAGGGGGTGGGCTACCAGCTCACCTGCAGGCCTCTGTCCCCCCAGGCGCCTCCCCCTGACGAAAAGGGCAAGCCCAAGCCCCCCTGCCCCGCGCCAAGTTGCCAGAACTCCACGCGCGGGCCCAAGCCCCCGCTCAAGCCGGGCCCCAAGAAGCGGACCGCCGCCGGCCTCCTGGCGCTGCGCCAGCAGCTCCGGCAGACCCTCTCCCGGGAGCAGTAGAGAGGAGACCGCGCCCCGGCGGCGCCACCCCGCCGCCGGGCCTCTGATGTCCATGGCCGACGACTTCTCCGGGCGCACCCTCCGCGCCAACCCGCTCTACGAGCTGGTGCCCCTCGAGCGGCTGGACGAGGCCGAGCGCCGCGCCATGGCCCGTCTGGACGGCGGCCTGGAGGAGGACCCGGCCACCTACGGCATCCTGCGCCCCCGGGACGCCGCCGCCGGCCTCGCCGTCAAGTCCGCCGACCGTGACACGGCGCTCCTCTTCCTGACCCTGCGCGACCCCGGCCCGCTCCCCGCCTATGTGCGGCGTGCCTTCGGCCAGCCCGGCCTGCGGGCCGTCACCCGCCTGGTGGCCGACGGCATCCTCGAGATCTCGGAGAAGGACGGCTTCCTTTCCGGCGCCGCCGCCCTCGCCCGGCTCACCGGCCCCCGCGACCAGGCCGCTCCCGGCAGCCGTCTCGCCGAGCTCTCCCTGTCCGCCCTGCGCTACGGCCACTCCCTGACCCTGGAG
>DASPJI010000554.1:0-5488 GCA_035628695.1 Thermoanaerobaculia bacterium
AGCCGATCCGCTTCCTCTTCCCGGTCTATCGCGGCGCCCGCGTCCCGGGCTGGCAGATCGACCTCGGGCTCTGGATGTACGGCCGCATGACCGGCGGCCGGCAGAAGCACCAGCGCCTCGGCCCCGACGAGGTGGAGCGGCTAGCTCCCGGCATCGTCCGTGACGGCCTCGACACCACCTTCGCGTACGGCGACGCCCGGGCCGACGACGCCCGCCTCACCCTGGCCGTGGCCGCCACCGGCTTCGCCTACGGGGGGCTCCTCCTCACCCGCGCCCAGGTCGAGGAGCCGGTGCGCGATGCCGGCGGACGCCTGCGCGGCCTGCGTGTGCGCGACCTCGAGACCGGCGAGGTGCACGGGGTGGAGGCGCGGCTGGTGATCAACGCCACCGGCGTCTGGGTGGACGAGGTGCGCCACCGCCTCGGCCTCGAGGGGCGGCGGGTGCGCCCGTCCCGGGGGAGCCACCTGATCCTGTCGCGGGACCGGCTGCCGCTAACCGCCGCTTTGACCGTCCCCTCGCCCGACGACGGCCGGCCCGTCTTCTTCATCCCGCACCCGGAAGGGGTGCTCGTCGGCACCACCGACCTGTTCCACGAGGAGGGGCTGGACGACCCGCGCCCCACCCGCCAGGAGGTGGACTACCTCCTGCGCACCCTGCAGGCGGTCTTCCCCGGCCGGGGGATCACGGCCGGGGACGTCCTCGGCGCCTTCGCCGGCGTGCGCCCGATCGTCGACACCGCGGCCGACACCCCGTCCGCCGCCAGCCGCGAGGAGGCGATCTGGGAGGAGCAGGGGCTGCTGTCCATCGCCGGCGGCAAGCTCACCACCTGGCGGGCCATGGCCGAGGAGGTGGTCGACCGCGCCCTGACGCTGCTCCCTGCCGGGCGGGCGGCCGCCGCGGCGCCGTGCGCCACCGCCGGCACCCCCGTCGGGGCCCTCGCGCCGCCGGACCTCGTCCGCCGGCTCCGGTCCGTCCACGGCCTCGCGCCGGATGTGGCGTCCGGCATGGCGCGCCGCCTCGGCTCCCTCGCCTGGACCGCCTGCCAGGAGGCCGGCGCCGCCGGGGACCTCCGGCCGCTGGTGGACGGCGCCGACCTCACCGCCGCCGAGGCGCGGGCGCACCTCCGTTTCGGTGCCGTGACCCGCCTCGAGGACCTGCTGCTGCGCCGCGCCCGCTTCGGCATGTGGGCCCCGGCCATGGCCCGCGAGCTGGTGCCGCGCCTGGCGCCGCTGATCCGCCGGGAGCTGGGGTGGGACCTGGCGCGCTGGGAACAGGAGACCGAGACCGCGGCGGCGGCCCTCACCGCCTGGTCGCCCGAGGGGGTGCGAGAGGCGTCATGAAGATGAAGGGCACGGTCTTCCTGGTGAACCCCCGCGCGGGGAGCGGCCGGGCCGGACGGGTCTGGGAGGAGCTGCGCGCCGCCCTGCCGGACCTTGCGGCGGCCAACGTGGTGACCGCGCCCGACCCCGAGGAGGCGGCCCGGGCTCTGGACAACCGGCTGCGGGAGGACGCCGGCCCTCCGGTCTCGCGCGTCATCGTGGTGGGGGGCGACGGCTCCGTGCACCTCGCCCTCAACCGCATCTTCGCCGCGGGGCGGCAGGGGGACGTGGCGCTGGGGCTCGTCCCGGCGGGCACCGGCTCCGACCTCGCCCGTACCCTGGGCCTGCCGGCGAATCCCCGGACCGCGCTGGTGCGGGTGCTGGCCGCGCCGTCCCGGCCGGTGGACGTGCTGGAGGCCGCCACCGCGGCCGAGCGCCGCTGGGTGCTCAACATCGCCTCCGCCGGCATCTCCGGACTGGTCGACGCCCTGGTCAACGAGCGGCCGGTGCGCAACGCCACGACCTTCCTGGTGTCGACCCTCCAGGCGATGGGCCGCTACACCCCCATCACCTGCCGGGTCGAGCTGGACGGCGAGCCCTGGTACGAGGGGGGGATCTTCGTCCTGGCCGTGGCCAACGGCCGCTCCTTCGGCCGGGGGATGCGCATCGCGCCGCGGGCCGAGCTGGACGACGGCCTGGCCGACGTGGTCCTGGTGCGCCCGATCCCGCGCTGGCAGGTCCCGCTCCGCATCCACCGGCTCTACCTCGGGCGCCATCTGGAGCAGCCCCACGTCCTCTGGCGGCGCGCCCGGCGGGTGCGCCTGGAGCCGGCGGGTCCGATCCCGCCCTTCGATGTGGACGGCGAGCTGATGCCCTCCGGCGCCGCCTCGTTCGAGCTGCTGCCGAAAGCGCTTCGCTTCCTGATGTGACAGGGTTACACTAGGTCTTTGATACAAAGGCCTGGAGGTCTCCGTGATCCGACCCACGCTCTCCGCCCTTCTCTCGATCATTCTCGTCGCCGCTCCCGCCGTCTCCCAGCAGCCCCGTCCGCAGCAGCCCGTGCACGGCGCGGGGGACGTCTTCTCGGAAGTCATCGAAGTGCGGGCCGTCAATGTGCAGGTGGTCGTCACGGACCGGCGGGGCAACCGGGTCCCCGGGCTTCCGGCGGAGGATTTCCGCATCCTGCTGGACGGCAAGGAGGTCCCGCTGGACTACTTCGCCGAGGTCCGCGAGGGGCGGATCGCGATGCCGGCGGGTGCGGGCCAGAGCGAGAAGGCGTTGGCCGGCCTGCCTCCCGGGCTGCACGACGTCGGAGCCGGTGAGGTGGTGGGGACCAACTACCTGATCTTCATTGATGAGCTGTTCTCCCCGGTCCACCTGCGCTCCGAAGCCCTGAAGGTGATGGCCGGGGGCGCCGACAAGCTCCGCGAGCAGGACCGGATGGCGATCGTGGCCTTCAACGGGCGCGACCTGCGGGTGCTGAGCGACTGGGCCTCGCCGGCCACCCTCAAGGAGCTGTTCCGCAAGCTGGCGCGGGAGAAGAGATCGCTGACCGGGATCGGGCCACCGACCAATCCGCTCGCCGCGGCCAAGGGCCCCTGGCTGGAGCCGCTGGGGGCGATGCCGGGGCAAGATGTGCCGGACCCGGCGAACGAGCGGGACGTCGAGGCCCAGGCCACCCGGCAGAAGGATGGCTCCTCCCTGGTGAGCCCCGACCTGGACGTCATGGAGGCGGGCCTGGAGGTGGATTCGGTCAAGCACGTGGTCGCCGCGGCCACCGCCACCGTCCGGGGCTTCTCCGCCTCGACGCCGCCGGGCCGCCGGGTCATGCTGCTCCTCTCGGGCGGCTGGAGCTTCAACCCGGCGAGCTTCTACGCCAACGCCGACTTCGAGCTGGCGAAGCGGATGCTGCAGGTCTCCTGGGACAGCGGCTATCGCGTCCTGCGCCCGCTCATCGACGCCAGCAACCTGTTGGGGTACACCATCTACCCCGTCCATCTGGCGGAGCCGGGCTCCATGTTGCAGTCCGCCGAGATGCGCCAGAGCGGAGCCTACGAGTCGATGTTCCTGATGGACCAGCATCTCCACTCCCAGAGCTCCCTCGCCTCGGTGGCGGTGGAGACCGGGGGCCGCCTGCTCGTGCCGGGGGCGCGCCACCTGCAGCGGGTGGAGGAGGACACCAGCTCCTACTACTGGCTCGGCTTCAGCCAGTCGGGCGGCGACGACAAGCGGCGGAACCTCAAGGTCGAGGTGCGGCGCAAGGGGCTCAACGCCCGGGCGCGGTCGAGCTTCCTGCCGCTGTCGAGGTCGGCCCGGGCGTCGATCGACGTGGAGACGGCGCTGACCGCCGGCGGCGTGCCGAACGCCGGCCCCCTGAACGTGGACGTGGGCACCCCCCGCCGCTCGGGCCTGGCGGCCATGGAGCTGCCGGTCTCGGTCCGGATCCCCGTCGAGCAGATCACGCTGCTCCAGGAAGGGGGGCGGCATCTGGCGCGGCTCGAGCTGCGAGTCGCCTCGTTGGACCGCGGCGGCCGGCGCTCCGAGATCCCGGTGCTCCCCATCGTCATCTCCAAGGACCAGCCGCCGAAGCGCGGGATGGTGGTGGTCTACGACGTCCGGCTCAAGCTCCGGCGCGACGCCCAGGACCTGCAGCTCGTGCTGCACGACCTCTACGGCGGCACCGACCTCGCCGCCCGCGTGCGCGTCGTACCCTAGGCCGGTGCAAGCCGGCAAGGAGCTTGCTTCGCTCTGACGGGCCATGTTGGAAGTCCTGGCCCGTCAGTTCCTCTACCGTCCCCCCGCCCTCCCGGTCCCCTCGCCGCCTCCGCCGCCGCTGGAGGAGGTCTGGCTCGACCTTGCCACCGGGGACCGCGCCATGGTGTGGACCTCCGTCGATCCCATGCCGCCCGGAGCGCCGGTGGTCCTCTTCTTCCACGGCAACTCCGAGAACCTGGAGACCATGCGGATGGCCGGGCTCTGCCAGCGGCTGGAGGGGGTGGGCGTCGCCTTCCTGGCGGTGGACTACCCTGGCTACGGCCGCAGCTCCGGCGAGCCCTCCGAGGAGGGGCTGCTCGCCACGGGCGCGGCGGCGGTGGATTGGGCGCGGCGCCGCCAGCCCGGCCGGCCGGTGGTCGCCTGCGGCTGGTCGATGGGAGCCGCGGTGGCCATCGCCACCGCGGCGGCCCACCCTGGGAAGGTCGACGGCCTCGTGGCTCTCTGTCCCTGGACACGGCTGGAGGACGTGGTGCGGCGCTACGCGCCGGAGCTGCCGGCGGTCTTTCCGGTGGCGCACCGCTACGATTCCTTGTCGGCGGCGCGGAAGGTCCGCGTTCCCGCGCTGGTGATCCACGGCGAGCTCGATCCGGTGATCCCGGTGGAGCAGGGGAGGCAGATCGCCCGCGCCCTAGGAGGCCCGAGCCGCTTCATCCCCATCCCCAACGCCCGCCACCGGGACCTTCTGGTCTCGCACCCGCAGGTCTGGCGAGAGCTGTCCGGGTTCTTCGCCAGCCTGCGGGCCGAGCCTTCCTGAAGGGTTCCTTCTTCACCAGCGGCCGCTGGCGCCGCGTCCGGAGGAGCGGCCGCCGCCGAAGCCTCCGGACCTGGAGCCGCCACCCGATGAGAAAGAAGAGGTCCGGCGCTGCTGGACCCGCCGCGGGGTCGAGCGGGTGGAGGAGTCCTTGTGGCCGCAGTGGGCGCAGTCGCGGTCGATGCGCACGAGGCCTCCATGCGTATACGTAGCCGCCTGCACCGTCGTGGACCGCGAGCTCAGGGCCTTGGTCTGGCAGGCCGGGCACTCCGAGTAGCCGGAGAAGAGCCTGCCGTAGCGCAGCTTGGCCACGTGATCACAACTCGCGCAGGCCCAGACGTCGTAGTCGACGCTGCCGATCCGCTCCTCGGTGGCCTCGGGCGGCGTGAGGTGGGCGTCGTCCTGGACCTCCCCCAGACGGATCATCGGGTTCTTGCAGCTCGGGCATTTCCGCGAGCGATAGCGGTAGGCCGTCCAGCCGCCCAGGCCGAGCATGCCGGCCAGGATGGCGAGGCCTCCGGCCCCGGGAAAGCGGGAGCGGGAGCCCGCGGAGGGGGCGTAGTCGTAGCTCGACCCGGGCCGCGGCGCGGGAGCCGGATCGTAAGCCGGGGGGGCCGCCGCCCGTGGCGAGGACGGCACCGCC
>DASPJI010000555.1:0-9905 GCA_035628695.1 Thermoanaerobaculia bacterium
CACGGTGAAACGGGCATCCTGGAGACAGAGGGCGCTCTCCCCCGAGGTCAGGCCGCAGTCCTGGGCGGTGGCGGCAGCCTGTGCCGCCGGTCTCGCGGAGGCCGCCGCGGCCTCTCCGGCACGGAACGCCGAGGTGTCCGCGACGCTCGCCATCCGGCCAGCCGGGTTGCGATAGAGCCGCGTCTCCCCCGTAACCGTGTCGGTGATCCTCACGGTGTACTCGACGTCCGAGAGCGCCGCGTAGAAGACCCAGAAGCTCTCATTGACGGCACGGCCGTCCAGCACCTTGATCATCAGCTCCAGATTGCTCTCATTGAAAAACCAGAAGCCCCCGGTCTCTCCGGCCAATGGAGAGGCCTGCCCCCTGCCGCTGGTGCCGTCGGGCAAGCGCCAGGTCACCTCGGCGAGGAAGCGCCCACCATTGAGGCACAGGGACTCGGCGCCGGTGACGCAGTCAGGCAGCGGCAGGCTCCTCTCGAGCACACTGCCACCCCCGCTGGCCGCGTAGAGGCGATAGGGATTCGTCGGATCGATCAGGATGTCGCCGACCGACAACCCTTCCAACCCGTCGCTCCAGGGTTCCCAGGTCTGACCACCGTCGGTGCTCAGGTAGACGCCCCACATGGTGGTTGCGTAGAGCCGGTTGGAAAACTCGGCCTTGGCCAGCTTGTTGACGAAAGTGAAGGGTTCCACCGCCAGGCCGGTGCTGCTCACTGGGTGCCAATGATCGCCGCCGTCGTCGCTCCGGTACAGATCCGCGGTCGACTTGGCGACCGCATACAGAGTGTCGGGGCGGTCGGGATCGACGAGGATCTCGAGCAGCCGGGAGGGTAGCCCCTCGGTCAGTTGCTGCCAGGTCTTTCCCCGGTCCGTGCTCCTGAACACCCCGCCGGTTCCGCTGGCGTAGAGACGAGAGGGGCGTACCGGGTCGATGCTGAAGGTGAGGACGCGGCCGGCGCCGCTGATTCCCATGTCGATCCAGGAAGCGCCGCCGTCGGTGCTGCGCGCTATTCCGTTGATGGGAACATTGCCCTGGAGGCGATATCCCGTGGCATAGAGGTTCCTGGGCTCCGAGGGATCGATGACAAAAGAACCGACGGTGAAGAGCGGCGCGCCGGTGGCCGTGAGCAGAGTCCAATTCCGGCCGAAATCCGTGCTCCTGTAGAGGCCATCGATCGCACCGGCATAGACGACACCCGCCTGGCGGGGATGGAAGGCCGCCAGATAGGGAGTCCGTGTGGTCAGAACCCTTTCCCAATGCGCGCCGCGATCGGTGCTGCGGAAGAGGCCGAGGGAAGTGGCGGCGAGCAGGGTGTCATCCGGAAAGGGGGACGACTCCAGATCCCAGACAACATGAGAGGTAAGGCCCCGGTTCGCGGGTGCCCAGGTCTGTCCGCCATCCCCGGAAGCGAGGACCGCCAGCGTCTCCACCCCGGCGAGCACACGGTTCGGCGACGCTGGGGGCAGCGCCAGCTCATGGATGAACTGGTTGAGCTCGCTCGTCGAATGGACCTGGACCCATGCCGATCCGCCATTGGTGCTCTTCCAGATCTCTCCGGTTCCCCAGTAGTGATCCCGCATCCGCCGGACGGAGGCATACAACGTGGACGTCGCGGATGGATCGATGGCCAGCGCCACCACCTCGGTCTTGTTGTCCGGTTCGATCCCGCCGTGGGCCGGAGCCCAGGTCGTCCCGCCATCGAGGCTCTTCCAGATTCCACCGTAATCGCCGGCATAGACGGTCGCTGGACGGCTCGGGTCGATCGTCAGAGTCAGGGCTCCACGGGGAGCCGATCCGGTGGCTCCCCCGCTCAGGAGAGCCCAGGTCGCGCCTCCGTCGAGGCTCTTGTAGAGCCCCTGCTCGGCGCCCGCGTAGACGGTGCCGGGAGCGACCGGGTCGACGGCCAGGGCGCCGGCTCTCTGGCTCAGAGTGGTGGGCGTCCAGGTCGCACCGCCGTCGGTGCTGCGGATCACCTTGCCGCTTTCCCCGGCATAGAGCGTGTCCGGCGCGGAGGGGGCCATGACCAGAGAGAGGACGGTCGTATCCGGGCCGATCGAGGTCCACGTCTCTCCCGCGTCGGTGCTCTTGGCCAGAAGAGCGGCGCCAGGGAAGTGGCCAGGGAAGTGGAACGGCTCGTCCTCCAGGTAATCGGCCCGCGTGTAGAGGATCCGAGGATTCGACGGGTGGACCAGGATGTCACGGAAACCGGCTGCGGCCCCCTTGCTGACCATCGTCCACGACGCGCCCGCGTCGGTGCTGCGGAAGAGCATTCCTGTCGAAGTCCCGGCGTAGACGGTGTGGTCCGAGGGAGAAACCCCGAACGCCCGCACGGAACCGCCCTCGGGGCCGATCGGGCTCCAGCGCCCCTCGGCCGCCTGCAGAGGCGAGAGGCCGGCGAGCAGGAGGAGGGTGACGAGCACGGAAAAGGCCGGGTGGACGCGACGCTGGAGGGTCGATGGCATATCCATTCCTCGAGGAAGCTCAGGGGTGGCTCGACGAAAGAGGCCTCTGGCACCAGAGGGCCTCTCTGCCCCTATTATGAACGGTCGGGGAATTCTGTTTCGCACCCCGTCCCACTCTCGACGATACTCCTTCCACCCGGCGGATGGCGGTCCGACTCCCGGCGCCCCCGCTTCGTGCTACCTTGACGCTGGAGGCGGGCTCCCGAGCGTGAAGAGAAAGATCGTCGGCTTCCATCAGGACGAACGGGACGACTGGGTCGCGGACCTGGAGTGCGGGCACACCCAGCACGTCCGGCACGACCCGCCCTGGATGAACCGGCCCTGGGTCGTCACTCCCGAAGGGCGTGCGAGGTTCCTCGGCTTCGAGCTGGATTGCAAGAAGTGCGACGAGCCTGGATAGCGGCGCTCAGGCGGGCGGCGGCTCCGTGAGCCCGAGCGCGGCCCGCGTCTTCTTCGGCAGCTTCGCGGCGACGAGCCGATGGGACTCCCGCAGCATCTCCTCGAGCGCCGCCGCCGGCAGGGTGCGGCGGCTCTCCAGCTTCACCCACGAGTGACGGGCCAGGTAGGGCGCCGGCGTGATCCCCGGCTGCTGGGTGAGCGAGGCGAAGGCGGCCTCGTCCACCTTGAAGCTGAGCGGCTCGCCATCCGGCAGCATGAAGACGGCGAACATCTTGTCGCCCACCGAGAAAACGAGATCGTTGCCCCACTTGACGTCTTCGGTAACGCCGGGGAGGCTCCTCAGGAGGTCGTAGAGAGCGTCTTTCGAGGGCATGCGGATCCCATCCAGACGCCCGGTAGTCTACACCGGCGCGCGCCCGCCCGAGCCCAGCGCGCGCGTGAGGCTCCCCTTCACGACCTCGTAGGGCACCGGCTTGTGGAGGAATTCGGCGGCTCCGAGCGCCTGGACGGTGGCGGGCAGCTCCGGGTTGTCCAGGGTGCTCGCCACGATCACCGGGATCGCCGCCGTCAACCAGGACCTCTTGAGCTTGCGCAGGGCGTCGAGGCCGGTCCCGCCCGGCATCTTGACGTCCAACAGCAGGACATCGGGCCGCAACCGCATGGCGGTCATCATCGCCTGGACGCTGTCGAACACCACCGAAACTTCGAAGCCTTCACGGTGCAGCCGAGTCGCGAGCAGCTCGACGAAAACACGATCATCATCCGCGATCAGGATTTTCTGTGACATTGGAGACCTCTACGAGAGAATGTGATCCAGCGCCAGGAGCAGGCGGGGGATCTCGCGTTGCAACTCTTTGATATCCGCTGCGGCGGCCTCCGGATCCACGCCGAGCTCACGGTTCTCCAGCCGGGCGGCTGCCCGGAATACGGCGCCCCGCGACCAGTGCCCGGCGGTCCCCTTGAGCGCATGCGCGGCGTCGGACAGCCTCGTTCCATCACCGCGCACAGCCGCCTGCCGGATCTCCGCGAGCAGGCGCGCCGCCTCCTCACGAAAAATCGCGACCAGCCTTTCCAGGAGCTCGCCATCGCCGCCGGCCTCGGCCATCAGGGCGGCCCGATCGAGGGAAGGAGACTCCTCGCGCCCGCCGTCCGCCGCCACCGGCGCCAGCCCGGCGAAGGCGGCCGACAGGTCCTGCTCCCGGACCGGCTTGAGAAGGCAGCCATCCATACCGGCGATCCGGCAGCTTTCGTTCTCCTCCGGCGTCGTCCCCGCGGTCAGGGCCAGGATGGGGGTGCGCCGGCCGTGCTCCCGCTCCGACGCACGGACGGCGGCCGTCGCTTCGATGCCGTTCATCTCCGGCATCTGCACATCCATCAGGATCAGATCAAAAGGCTGGCGGTGACAGGCGGCTACGGCTTCGCGCCCATTGCGGGCCACGACGACGGAGCAGCCGCGCCGCTCGAGCAGGCGCACCGTGTAGACTTCGGCGAGGCGGCTGTCCTCGGCGAGCAGGATGCGGAGCGGCGGAAGCGCCGGCTCGGCCGGCGCCTGGGGTTCGAGCAGGCGTTCGTTCAGCACGCAAATCCTTTCTATGGCTAACGAGCCAAGGAAAGCATCGACCGTGCCAAGCCGTTCTCCCCCGAGTCACCGGACCGCCGCGTCCAGTCTTCGGACGGATCGTCCAGGAACCGGACGCCCCAGCATTGACCAGATCAGAGGCGCTCAGGCCGGAATCCGGCTCCTGAGCCTGAGCGCTTGTCGGGGTTTGTTTGGCAGCTTCCGGGCGACGAGCCCGCCTACTCCACCATCTCGATCAGGAAGCCGTGGGGCAGGGAGGCGGGGATCAGAAGGCGGTCCCGGCCTTTGTATTGGAAGGTGGGCAGGTTCAGGCCGGTGTTGCCGGTGACCAGGCTGTGCGCGGTGTCGAGATCGCCGACTTCGATGCTCGCGCCCATGATCCCTTCGCCGCGCGCGGCCGCGAAGTCCGCCACCGGGCCGGGACCATCCGGCACCAGCAGCGCCAGGGTGGCGTTCTCGTACCGCACCTCCGCGCCGCGAGCGCCCAGGTAGTGAACCTCCTTGTGATTGAAACGGACCTCGAGGCCGAGCCCTTCGTAGAAATCGATGGCCGCGTCCAGATCCGCCACCACCAACCAGAGGGCATCGATTCTCTGCGCCGTATTGGGATGCCGCCGGGGCGCCAGGGCCGGGAACTCGGCAAACATCCGCTGCACCTCGGCCTCGTCATAGTCCAGGAAGAAATTCGAGTTGGCGGGAGCGAGCCGGGTGGTGAGGATGATCGAACTCCAGAGGGGATTGAGCCCGACCACCTCGCCGGGCCGGCCCCGCCGGTCAAAGAAACGATTGAATCACCATCCCGGAGTAAATGCGATCGAAGCCCGCTCGACGTCGTCCTCCGCGTCGAGCGGGCCCTCACCTGCGCCACCGAAGAGCTGACGAGACCTCTGCCCATGTGACCGTGGGGTACGAATTCAGGCGCAGAGCCTCACGGAATCACATCCACGCACTCGCACCTCGGAAGACCGTCTGCCGGGCAGGTATATGAGAAAGTTTCATGACATCCTCCCCATAGTCCATACCTCCCTGGGACCAGGCACGAGGATCCGGCACTCATATTCGCGCAATTGAGTGAGCTGCATGCTCCACACATATAGGCAAACGACGACCTTTCAGCTCCGCTGCCATCGACAGCCCGTACATCTTGAGATGGCTTAGAAGCAGGCAGCTCTGCGGCGACAGCCTGGTTCAGGGCGCAGAGGAGCTGCGTGGAGGAGCTTCCGTCCGTTGCCAAAGCGTCGGCCACGCCTATTGTCGGCACATTCACGGCGGCCCCTTCCGGGGCGTCCGCGGAGGAAATACCTGTCAGACTCATCAAGATCAGAATGAGGAACAGTCCAGGCTTCATACGATCTCCTTTCTTGGTCTCTTACACGTGAGTTAGACAATCCTGCAAGAAGAGGACCAGCGCTGTCGGAGGATCAGCCCAACAGTTCCCGAAGCCCCACTCCTCGCTTGATGGTCATCCCTGGGGATACAGGCAGAGGGCGAGATCCTGCCGGCCGCACGGATAGAGGCACGGCTCGTTATCTGGCTCAAGAGAAACCGGGGAAACAAGCGCCGGGAAACAAGCGCCGCACCCCCCCGGCGATCTCGAAGCGAGCTCGCGCGGCCTAGAGGCCAGGTTATAGGTATATCACGCGAATCAGAGGCGATCCCTCGGCGTTCGAATTTGTCAGTCTAGTTGCGGATGCAGCGGGGCGGTCGCCCTGCGCGGTGCGGCGCCATCCTCGACGAACGCGCGGCGGCGGTCAGCGAGGCCGGGGTTCAGGCGGCCGGGTAGGACATCTTCTAGATGGATGGAGCCACCGGCGGGCAGGGCCGGTGGCTCTTTTTTCTGGGTGGGGATTGGACCTCCGCCTCCCCTATCATCTTCCGTCCGGGTGGAGGTCCCCTCAGGGGCGCGGCCTTGGACACGGCGGCGCCCCCAATGCATTCAGTTGTCAAGGAACGGCACAGCCGCTCCGATCCATCGAGACTCGGATGGGAGCTCACTTCTGTATACGGATGAGGGGGGGCGGAGCGTTCAGGAAAAGTTGGAGGAATCCCGCTCCCAGGTGGAGAGCACTGACTCCAGCACAGGGGACACCCACTCCGCCATGATGGTCTTTGGGGAAGAGAGAGGAGTCATCGGATCCGGGACGGAGGTCCCGCGGAAAGGGGGGCAGACGATTCGCTCCGACATCGAGCCGGTCTGACCCGAGATCGACACCGCGCGACCCGAGATCGAGAAGCTTCGACCCACGGGGCGAGTCATTCGCCCCACGGGGCAGGTCATGATGAAGGCGGGGCGGATGGTTCGCCCCGTGGGTCAAGTCGTTCGACCCGTGGGTCAGACCGCGATGAAGGCGGGGCGGACCGTTCGACCCGTGGGGCGAATCACTACCGAGCCGGGGCGAGTCCCTCGCCCCCTGGGTCAGGTCTCTCGGGAACCGGGGCGGATCGTCTGCCCCGCAGGGCGAAGGGTGTGGATCTCGGAGCGAGCGGCGTAGATCCGGCTCGTAGTGATCCGGAGCACGGTTTGTGATCCGGAACGCTACGTCCCGAGCTGCGTGAGCTCCTCTTCGATCTTCTCCCACTCGCCCATGAGCTCCCCGACCTGGGTGGAGAGCTTCTTCTGCTCGTCTTCGAGCTTCTTCACCTTGTCGCGCGAGGTGCGGTCGAAGAAGGTGGGGTCGCAGAACATCTCGTTGATGGCGTTGATGCGCGACTCGGCCTGCTCGACGGTGGCGGTCACCTGGTCGCGGCGCTTGCCCAGCTCCTTCTGGCGCTGCTGGCGCTGGCGGTCGTCCAGGCCGGAGCCGTTTCCCTTGCCGTTGCCAGCAGCGTCGCCGGCCGCATTGCCGGCAGCCAGCGCGGCGGCCTTCTTCTGCTCGCGCCGCATGCGCAGCACCGCCTCGGCGTCCAGGTGGTCGTCGCCCAGACGGTCCAGGTACTCCTCGTAGGTGCCCCGGAAGTCCTGGATCCCCTTGGGCGAGATCTCCAGGATGCGGTCGGCGAGCTGGGAGACGAACCAGCGGTCGTGGGAAACGAAGATCAGGGTGCCGTCGTACTCCTTGAGCGCCTCGACCAGCGCCTCGATGGCCTCGAGGTCCAGGTGGTTCGTCGGCTCGTCGAGGATCAGGACGTTCGGCTTGGTCACCGACAGCTTGCAGAACACCAGCCGCGCCGCCTCGCCGCCCGACAGGCTGCCGATCGGCTTCTTCACGTCGTCGCCCGAGAACAGCACCATGCCGAGGTTGCCGCGCACGAAGCCGATGACCTCGCCGGGGACGGCCTCCCAGAGCCAGGCCTCGACCGTCTGCTTGCTCCCCTTGGGCAGCTCGTGGTGGTCCTGCGAGAAGTAGCCGCGCCAGGCTTCGTAGCCCCACTCGATCTTGCCGGCGTCGGCCTCCACCTCGCCCATGGCGATCTTGAGCAGCGTCGACTTGCCGATGCCGTTCGGGCCGATGATCGCCAGGCGGTCGCCCCGCTCCACGGTGAGCGAGACGTCCTTGAGCACCTGCTTGTCGCCGTAGGACTTGGAGATCCCCTCGACGGCGAGGACCTGGCGGCCGCTCGGGCGCCCCTGCTTGAACTTGAAGGTGGGATACCGCCGCGAGGTCTGGGGCAGGCGCTCGATGACGATCTTCTCCATCATCTTGACCTTGCTCTGCGCCTGCCGGGCCTTGGTCGCCTTGGCCTTGAAGCGGTCGATGAACTCCTTGTGGCGGGCGATCTCCGCCTCCCGCTTCTCGATCTCCGCCTCTTTGCGGTCCCGGTTGCCCACCTTGGCCTCGGTGAAGGCCGTGTAGTTGCCCGGGTAGAGGATCATCGTCTCGTAGTCCACGTCGACGATGTGGGTGCAGATGTTGTCGAGGAACCGGTGGTCGTGCGAGATCACCACCGCCGTCCCCTTGTAGGAGTCGACGAGGAACTTCTCCAGCCAGCGGATGGAGAGGATGTCCAGATGGTTCGTCGGCTCGTCGAGGAGCAGGACGTCGGGCTCGGAGGCGAGCACCTGGGCGAGGAGCACGCGCAGCTTGAAACCGCCCGAGAGGGTGGACATCGGCAGCCGGTGCACCTCGGTCGGGATGCCAAGCCCCTCCAGCACCTCGCCCGCCCGCGACTCCAGGGTGTAGCCGTCGTGACGCAGGATCAGGTCCTCGAGGTCGGCGTAGCGGTCGGCGTCGAACTCCTTGTCGGCGTCCGCGAGGAGGCGCTCCTTCTCCACCATCGCCTCCCACACCTCGTGGTCGCCCATCATGGTCACCTCGAGGATGGGCATGTGCTCGTAGCGGTAGTGATCCTGCTTCAAGACACCCAGCTTCAGGCGCTTGGGGATGGCGATCGTCCCCGAGCTCGCCGGCTCCTCACCGGCCAGCATCTTGAGGAAGGTGGACTTGCCCGAGCCGTTGGCCCCGACGAGGCCATAGCGGTTGCCCGGGTTGAACTGGAACGACACCCCTTCGAACAGAGTCTGGGGGCCGAAGGACTTGCTGAGGTCGGAGACGGCGATCATAGGGTCGAAAATGATACCAGCGGCGGCACCGCGGAGGTGAATCGGCAGAGATTACCCAGGGAGCGCGGGGCGCTCTGACCGGGAGAACCGGCGGGGGGAGGGGTGGCATTCCCGACCTCGCTCTTCACGTACAAGTAAAAATGCAAGATTTTTCCCACGCTTTCCGTCTTCTCCCGGTTGAAAGGAGAGAAGCCGGCCAGGGAGGCGGGGTGCTTCCCTTGGCGAAACGTACGTGATATCCATATGACGTACGCCGAGGAGGGCCGGTCATGAAGAAGCCTATGACACCAACGGAGCTGCGGAAGGATCTGTACCGGGTGCTGGACGACGTGCTGGAGACGGGAGTGCCCCAGGAAGTGATCCGGGGGGCGCGGATGCTGATGATCGTGCCGGCCGGGGGGCGGCGGCTCCAGCTCGACGACCTGACGCGGCGGGAGGCGCTGGCCTGCTCGCCCGAGGAGCTGGTGGCCACCTCCTGGGAGCAGGAGTGGAGCCCCGAGTCATGAGGGCGTTCCTCGACACCCACGCCGCCATCTTCCTCTATGAAGGGCGCGCCGAGCTCTTCGGCGCCGCCTCGCGGGAGCTGCTGGAGCGGGCGGCGCTCCACGTCTCGCCCATGGTGCGGCTGGAGATGGGCTTCCTGAAGGAGGTGGGGAAGCTCAAGGTGGACCCCGACCTCCTCCTCGGCACCCTGGCCGCCGACTACGGGGTCACGGCCACGAGCGACACTCTGGACTCCCTGGTGCCGCTCGCCATGCCGCTGACCTGGACGCGCGACCCCTTCGACCGGCTCCTGGTGGCGACCGCCCTCCTCCACCAGGCGCCTCTCGTCACCCGCGACGCGCGCATCCAGGAGTGCTTCGACGGCGCCGTCTGGTGAGTGAGGCGCTCCGGGCCGGAGGCTGGTGCCAGCCTCCGGCCGAGGAGGGCCTGGGGCTCCCGGGGCTAGGCGTCGGCCAGCGT
>DASPJI010000556.1:0-5387 GCA_035628695.1 Thermoanaerobaculia bacterium
GGAGCGGTTCATCCCGGATCGGTTCGGCGGGCGGCTCTATCGCACGGGCGACCTGGTACGGCAACTCGCTGACGGGAGCCTGGAGTACCTGGGGCGGATTGACCAGCAGGTGAAGATCCGTGGGTTCCGGATCGAGCCCGGCGAGATCGAGGCGGTGCTGGCGGCGCATCCGGCGGTCCGGCAGATCGTGGTGGCCGTGCGGGAGGAGGCGCCCGGGGACCGCCGCTTGGCCGCCTACGTCACCTGCGATCCCTCGGGTCTGCCGCTCGACGAGCAGGAGGCCCGGCAGGTGGAGGAGTGGCAGGCGGTCTATGAAAAGGACGTCTTCGGCCGGCTGCCCGATCCCACCTTCAACGTTCTGGGCTGGGACAGCAGCTACACGCGCGAGCCGATCCCGGACGAGGAGATGCGGGAGTGGCTCGACGGCACTGTCGACCGTCTCTTGGGCGGCCGCCTGCTCGGACGGCTGCGGCCGGCGGGCAACCGGGTGCTGGAGATCGGCTGCGGCACCGGCCTCGTGCTGTTCCGGGTGGCGCCCCGCTGCGATCTCTACCTGGGGACCGATTTCTCGGCCGCGGCCCTGGGTTACGTGCGCGGCGTGCTGGCGAGCCTCCCTGAGCCGATCCCCGGGGTGGAGCTGCGCCAGGGGCTGGCGGACGATCCCGCGACGCTGGAGCCGGCGGACGGCGGGCGCTTCGACGCCGTGATCCTCAACTCGGTGGTGCAGTACTTCCCCAGCGCCGAGTACCTGGCGCGGGTGCTGGAGTCCGCCGTGGAGCGGACTGCTCCCGCAGGCTTCGTCTTCGTGGGTGACGTGCGGAGCCTGCCGCTCCTAGACGCCTTCCATGCCGCGGTGGAGCTGTACCGCGCGGCAGACGACCTGCCGCGGGAGCGGCTGGCGCGGCGGGTGGCGGCCGCCGTGGCGGCCGACCCCGAGCTGGTGCTCGCCCCGGCTTTCTTCGCGGCGCTGGCCCGCCGCCTCCCCCGGGTGAGCCACGTCGAGATCGAGCTGCGGCGCGGGCACCGCTGGAACGAGCTGACCCGGTTCCGCTACGACGTGGTCCTCCACGTGGAGCACCCCGGGGAGGGGGAGCAGCCCGCCTGGCTCGATTGGCAGGAGGAGGGGCTGACCCTCCCGGCGCTCCGCGAGCGTCTCGCCCGAGAGGAGCCAGAGCTACTGGGCCTGCGGCGGGTGCCCAACGCCCGCGTCGCCGCCGAGTTGGGCGCGCTGGAGCTCCTCCAGGATCCCGCCGGCCCCTGGACCGCGCGCGAGCTGCGCCGGGAGAGCGGCGAGAGGGCCGGCGGCGTCGATCCCGAGGAGGTCTGGGCCCTCGCTGGCGAGGTGCCGTACGACGTGGCCATTACCTGGTCGGACGATCCAGCCTGCTTCGACGTCGTGCTGCGCTTTCGGGACGTGAGAGGCGTGCCGGCCCCCATGCCGGGGCTGGCGCCCACCGTGACCGCGGAGATGACGGGCTCCTGGCGCCGGTGGGCCAGCGACCCCCTGCGCCGCCAGGCGGAGCGGCTGCTGGTGCCGCGGCTGCTCGAGCTGGCGCGGGAGCGATTGCCGGCCTACATGGTCCCCGCCGACGTGGTGGTGCTGGAGGCGCTGCCCCTCACCGTGCAGGGCAAGGTGGACCACCGGGCCCTACCGGCGCCGGAACGGGTGCGCCCAGAGCTCGAAGAGGGGTTCCTCGCCCCCCGCACCCCGGAGGAGAGGGAGCTGGCGGCGCTCTGGGCGGACCTCCTGGGACTGGAGCGGGTGGGGGTCCGGGACAACTTCTTCGCCCTGGGTGGTCACTCCCTCCTGGCGACGCAGGCGGTCTCGCGGGTGCGCCAGGCGTTCGGTGTCGACCTGCCGCTCCGCGCCCTGTTCGAGGAGCCGACGGTCGCCGGGCTCGCGGCGCGGGTGCGGGCGGCCCTGGAGACGGGGGACCGGCCGGCGCTGCCGCCGGTGGAGCCGGTGCCCCGGAAGCTCGGAGATCCTCTCCCCCTGTCGTTCGGCCAGCAGCGGCTCTGGTTCCTCGGCCGGATGGAGACCGCCTATCACATGGCCGGGGCGTTCCGTTTGGAGGGGGACCTCCGGCCGGCCGCGCTGGAATCCGCGCTGGGTGAGGTGGTGCGGCGCCACGAGGTGCTGCGCACGGTCTACCGGGAGGTGAACGGCGGGCCGGCGCAGGTGATTCAGCCGGCGTCGCCCATGGCCCTGCCCCTGGTGGACCTCGCGTCGCTACCCAGCGAGACCCGGGACGCGGAGGTCCGCCGGCTCGGCCGCGAGGAGGCCCGCCGGCCCTTCGATCTCACCCGGGACCTGATGCTGCGTGGGCTGCTCGTCCGGCTCTCCGGGCGCGAGCACGTCGCCCTGGTGACCCTCCACCACGTCGCCAGCGACGGCTGGTCCATTGCCATCCTCGGAAGCGAATTGGGGGCCCTCTATGGCGCGCTGATCCAGGGCCGGCCTTCACCGCTACCTGCTCTACAGATCCAGTACGCGGACTTCGCGGCCTGGCAGCGCCGCTGGCTGGAGGGGCCCGTGCTGGACGCCCAACTCGCCTGGTGGCGGGAGCACCTGGCGGGGGCGCCACCGCTCCTGGAGCTGCCTGGCGACCGGCCACGTCCGGCGGTGCGCACCTCGAGGGCCGGGCGCCGCGCCTTCGCCCTCTCCGCTTTCCTCGACCGGCGGCTGCGCGAGCTGGCGGCGGGGGAGGGGACCACCCCCTTCGCCGTGCTCCTGGCCGCCTTCCTCGCCCTCCTCGCCCGGCTCACGGACCGCCGCGACCGCGACCTTCTGATAGGCGCTCCCGTGGCCGGACGGCGTCAAGCCGAGACCGAGGGCCTCATCGGGTTCTTCGTCAACACCGTGGTGATGCGCGCCGGTGCCGGCGGCGATCCGCCGTTCCGTGAGCTGCTCGGCCGCGTCCACCGGGCGGCGCTGGGTGCCCTCGCCCACCAGGACCTCCCGTTCGAGCGTCTGGTCGAGGAGCTGCAGCCGCCGCGCAACCTGTCCTATACGCCGCTCTTCCAGGTGATGTTCTCGCTCCAGAACCAGCCGGCCGTGGCGTTGGATCTGCCTGGGGTGACGCTCACGCCGTTGCCCCTGGAGCCGGAGTCGCGCTTCGACCTGGAGCTGACCCTCTCCGAGGAGCCGGGCGGGCTTACCGGCACCCTCGATTTTTCCCTGGACCTCTTCGACGCCTCCACCGCCGGACGATGGGTGGAGGCCTACCTTCGGGTGCTGGAGGAGGGGACGGCACGGCCGGGGACCCGGTTGTCCGGCCTGCCGCTCCTCTCCGCGACGGAGCTGCAGCAGGTGCTGGAGTGGGGCCGGGGGCCATCGTTGGAGCCGGTGGAGCCGGGCGGGGCATCCACGGTCCTGGAGCTGTTCGCGGCGCAGGTGGAGAGGGCGCCCGAGGCTCCGGCCCTGGTCTGGAACGGCGAGACCCTGACCTACGGCGAGCTGGACCGCCGGGCCGGCGGCGTGGCGCGGGGGCTGCGGGAGGCCGGCGTCGAGCCGGGGATGGTGGTGGGGCTCCGGATCGAGCGGTCGGCCGAACTGGTGGCGGGGCTCCTGGGGATCATGAAGGCTGGAGCGGTGTTCCTCCCGCTGGATCCCGCGTATCCCGAGGAGCGGCTGGCGTGGATGGTGGCGGACTCGAGGGCGGTCTTGGTGATGGGGGAGTCTGCCCAGAGAGTCCTCACCCCCCGGCCCCCTCTCCCATCTCCCACCCTCCCCCCGCCGGGAGAGGGGGAGAACGGCTCACGGTCCCTCGCCTACCTTATCTATACGTCGGGGACGACGGGGCTGCCCAAGGCGGTGGCGGTGGAGCATGGGAGCCTCGTCCACACGCTGCGCTCGGTGGTGGGGCTCTTCGGCTTCGGGCCCGGCGACCGGATGCCGGCCATCGCATCGTTCTCGTTCGACATCTTCCTGTTCGAAGCGCTGGCGCCGCTGCTCTCGGGTGGCACCTCCGTGCTTCTCCCTCTGCGGCCGACGCTGGACCTGGACCTCCTCCTGGCAGAGCTCGCGGCCTCCACCCGGCTCCATGCCGTGCCGGCGGTCCTGCGCCAGGTGGTGGACCGGGTCCTGGCGCTGGGGCTCGCCGGGCGCTTCCCTCTCGCGGAGATCTACGTCGGCGGCGATGCCGTCCCCCCGGGGCTCCTGGCCGACGCGGCGGCGGCGTTCCCCGGCGTGCCGGTGCGCGTCCTCTACGGTCCCACCGAGGGGACCATCCTCGCCACGAGCTGGCCGGTGCTTCCTGGAGGGTCCGTGCCCAGCGCTGTCCTGGGGCGGCCGCTGCCGGGCGTAGGCGTGGACCTCTTGGATACAGACGGCCTGCCGGTCCCCCTCGGAGTGGCGGGCGAGGTCGTCCTCTCCGGCCCCGGGATCACCCGCGGCTATCTGGGACGCCCGGACCTGACGGCGGAGAGATATCGACCTGCACCGGGGGGGAGCCGCGTCTACCGTACCGGCGACCTCGCCCGCTGGCGGCCCGGCGGCCTCCTGGAGTTCCTGGGCCGGGCGGACGCGCAGGTCAAGGTCCGGGGATTCCGGGTGGAGCCCGGCGAGATCGAGGCGCGCCTCATGGCCCATGCGGGGGTGCACCAAGCCGCGGTGACGGTGATCGAATCCGGAGGAGAGAAGCACCTCGCGGCCTTCTTCGTCCCTGAGAAAGAAGCAGGGATTGTGGAGGCCGACCTGCGGGACCATCTCCGCCGCGGCCTGCCCGAGCACATGGTCCCCTCCATCCTGGTGGCCCTGGACGCTCTCCCCCTCACGCCCAACGCCAAGGTGGACCGCGACGCGCTGGCGGTGCTGGCCCCGTCCCGGCCCGCCGCCTCCGTCACCGAGACCCCGGCGACTCCCGCACAGGAGATCCTGGCCGGTCTCTGGAGAGAAGCTCTGGGCCTCCCCGCGGTGGGCATCCACGACGACTTCTTCGCCCTGGGCGGCCACTCTCTTCTGGCCACGCGCCTGGCCTCCCGGGTCCGGGAGGTCTTCGGGGTCGAGCTGCCGCTCCGTCTCTTCTTCGAGGAGCCGACCATCGCCGGCCTGGCGAGCCGCCTGGACAAGGCGGACACCCGCGCGCTGCCGCCCATCCTGCCGCGGGACACGGCCGAGCCCCTGCCGCTCTCCTTCGCGCAGCAGCGCCTCTGGTTCCTGGATCAGATGCATCCGGGGGACAGCTCCTACAACCTCCCGGTCGTCCTGCGGCTCGACGGCCCCCTCGATCCCGGCTGTCTGGAGTCCGCGCTCACCGAGGTGGTCCGCCGCCACGAATCCTTGCGGACCACCTTCCCGGCCCGTGCCGGAGAGCCCTATCAGCTCATCCATCCGCCGGCGCTCTTCGCCCTGCCGCTCGTCGACCTCGCCGCGCTCCCCGCACCGG
>DASPJI010000557.1:0-9724 GCA_035628695.1 Thermoanaerobaculia bacterium
GCTCCGGCCGGCTCGTCGGGATCTATCGCTGGCTGCACAAGATCTACGAGATCGCCCTGCGGGGTGCGGACAAGCGCCTGGTGGTGGAATTCGAGATCGCCGTGCCCGCAGCGGACTTCCTGCTTTACATCCGCAACCTGCACGGCGTCCACCTCACCCGTCCCAATCCGCCCGAGTCCTACGGAGTGAGCTCCTGGCAGGACGTGACCGCGGAGAACTACCTGGAGCTGGCGAGCCTTTACCAGATCGAGGTTCCGCCGCCTCCACCGGCGGTGGTCTCCGTCCTCCGGAGCTTCCAATCCCAGCCGCCGGTCTTCCAGGCGGAGCTGGAGGTTCCCGAGGGCTATCGAGTGACCGCGGGCACGGTCCAGTACCTTCTCGGCGATGCGTCCGACAACCTGGTCGGCTACGTCGGCCCGGCCCGGTTCTCGCACCCCGCCGCACCCACCACGGCGATCCTCGGCCTGCTCCAGACGCCGGCGCCCGCATCGGGCTCCGGCGGGACCACGACCTGCCCGGCGCTCACCGATCCCTTCACCTACCCGCAGGTGCCGTTCCAGCCGTACCAGGCCGCGGAGGATCTCGGGCTCGCCGGGGCGGCGGGGAAGATCCCTGCCGCCATGCTCTCCACCGCGACATGGTTCTCGGCCACGGTGACGCTGACCTGCGGGCTGCCGGCCGGCAGCGAGCTGATGACCGCCTGGCAGATCCGGACCTATGACGCGCTCGTGGCAGGCTATCTCGGCTCCCTGCGGCGCTACGAGGAGGAGATCCGGGTCCGTATCGGGGCGAGCTCCGCCGCGGACAAGCGCCGGATCGAGCGGCGGCAGCTTCAGCAGCGCGCCTGCCGGATCTTGTGGGGCCGCCGCGCGCCCGCGGCTCCTCCGTCCGGCGGCGCTCCCGCCGAGGCCATCGACGCGCACTGCCGTGAGCTGTTCGAGCGCGCCTTCTCCTGGGAGGAGATGACCTACGCCTTCCACCACTGGCCGCCGCCGCCGGAGCCCTGCCGTCCCGACCCCTGCTGGCCGGGCCAGGCCCTGATCTACACCGAGGCGGACGGCCTGTTCGAAAGCTTTCTGCGCGCCCGCTCGGCCCGGGCCCTGGTGCCGGTGCGGCCGGGATTCGCGGCGGCCGTCCTGTTCTACCTGCACTTCGGCCTGTCCTGGCCGGGAGCCCCGCTGGAGGCTCCGGCCGCCCAGCCGGACCTGGCCGTGCTCGCCGACCTCAGAACCCCGCCGGAGAGCTGCGACGGCTCCTCCTGGCGTCTCGAGATCCCGACCTCGATGCTCGTGCTTCAGGCGGGCAGCGAGTTCCCCACGTTCCCCTGTACTTTGGAGAAAACCTCATGAATCCAGGCCCCTCGCTCTTCTCTCCGTTCCCCCAGACCCAGAGCCTCCCGATCGGCGTCCCGGTCGGCACGGTGGTGCCGTATGCCGGACCCGTGGACGAAGACCCCGACAGAGCGTCCGTCCGGCGGCTGCGGCTCGCCGAGCAGGGGTGGCTCCTCTGCGACGGCAGCGAGGTCTCCAAGACCCACTGGCGGGAGCTCTACGAGCTCATTCAGGACACCTATGGAAAGGCCGGCTCCGCCGACAGCTTCGTCCTGCCCGACTACCGGGGCGCCTTCCTGCGCGGCGTCAATGGCGACCGGAGCCCCGCCCTCGATCCTGCCGCCGGCCAGCGCACCGCCTCGGGCGAAGGAGGCACCGGCACGGGCAACCAGGTCGGCTCGTTCCAGACGGCCCAGTTCCAGGAGCACGAGCACCAATACACCGCCGGCACGACCATGAGCGCCTTTCAGGCCGGCGGCGTGAACGCCGTCATCTCGACGATCGAGTCGACCACCACCGCCGTGGTCTGCGGGCAGGGGAGCGGGGACAGCACCTCCTGCTACGGCGCCGAGACGCGGCCGGTCAATATCTATGTCAACTATCTCATCAAGGGGGTGGATCACCAGCTCCGCCTCACGGTTCCCATGGAGATCCCCCGGCTCGATCCCCGTCTCGGATTGATCCGCTGAGCGCCGCTGCCGGCACTTCACACCGCCCCTCCCTGCCTCGTCTCCTCTTTCGAAAACCCATCAAACACCCGGGCGGCGAGCCGCCCGGGACTTTTCGAGGAGGGAAGACAAATGTCGAGACGAGTTGTCTATCCGGGCTTGGCCATCCACGCCGTTCTGTTCTTGTTGGCACTTGCCGCCGGTGCCCAGCCACCGGTCAAGAATCAGAACAATATCCGGGTCACCTTTGTGAATATCGGCGCCGGCCTGTGCACGGTGATCGAGTGCCCGGGCCTTCCTGCCCAGACCGCGCCGATCCTCTACGACTGCGGATCGAGCGGCCGCGGCGACACGGGCCTCGACCGCGCCGGCACCGTGCAGTTCGTCCGCACGATCCTCAGCCGCTACGGCGTCGCGCCCAGAGTCGTCGTCAGCCATCCGGACGGCGATCACTACAACTACATCACCTCCATCATGGGAAATGCGAACGCGAGCTCCATCTGGTTGGGGGCGCAGACGGCCGACTACAACATCACCTTCCAGAACTGGCTGATGGCTCAGCAGCAGGCAGGGGTGGCGATCAACGTGTTCGCTCAAGGGGCCTCCAACAACGGCCAGCCTGTCGGTGGTCTCGCCTGCGGCGCCGGTCTGCTCCCGAACTCGGGAACCTGGCTGCTGACGGTCAACGCCGGAGACGATGACAATGCCAAGAGTATGGTCCTGCGCCTCGCCTACGGGCAGTTCCAGGCCACCCTGACGGGCGATGCCACCGCCGAGAGCCTGACGAGCCTCATGTACAACTACCGGGCCAACGTCGCCAACGGTTCGATCGCCACGACGCTGCTCGGAGCGCCCCATCACGGCTCGATCACCGAGGGGAGCAACAGTTTCGTCTGGCCTCAGGTCTTCCAGCCACGCATCGTGGTCTACAGCGCCGGGGAGCGCTATTACCACCCGCGCTGCGAGGCGCTCGACGTCTACGACGACGCCGGCACGCTGCGGAACGCCCAGAACCACCCGCTGCAGTGCGGCGACGAGGGCGCCTACTGGCTGCTCGATCAGGCCAACGCCCAATACCTGACCGAGAGCAACGGCAGTGTCTGGGTCGACGCGAACGGCCAGGGTGGAGTGCAGGTCACCTGCGACGCCGCGAACGTCAACTGCAACCTCAACTAGCCGTGGACTTCACAATCGAACGGCGGCAGCGTCTACGGGTTGCACCTCCAATGACTGACGGAAGGCTCACAACGCCGCTCTCACGAAAGGAACGCACGATGAGTACTCTGAGAACCGCCACATTCGCCGCCGCCCTGACCGTTTCCGTCGTCCTCGGGGGCTGCGAGTACAATCCCACCGCTCCGGCGGAGGTCAAGGACCCCTCTCCGAGCGCCAACCCCAGCTCCTGCGAGGCCGGTCCGTACCGTATCCACCTGAACGGCCAGTGCCGGGTCGCCACCGGCAGACGCATCGTTTGCGAAGACGAGAGCACCACCACGCCCGCGGATAAAATCCTCGGCATCACCTTCCAGCTCCGGGACGCCGCCACCGGCGCCCCGGTGGAAACCCGATCCGTCAGCTCTGGCGTGATCCCCCGGGAGATCTCCTTCTCCGGCCGGGCACCTGGCTCCTATGAGGTCCGTCATACCGTGCAGGCCCGCGATTGCACCTTCATGGCCACCACCTACTCCGGCCTGGAGGTGTTCTGAACGCGGGATGTCCCTTTCCTCGCGCCGAATCCGCATCTCCCTGTAGCCCCCCTTCTTCGGGAGCTCTCGTGGACAAATCCGTCCCGGGGATCGGAAAGCGAGCCAAGCCATGAAGAGAAACGTGAAGCGCCTGACCCTGAACCGTGAGACCCTCCGCTACCTCAACCCGCAGCAGATGACCGACGCTGCCGGGGGAGACGTTTCCGGGCGTATCTGCCCCGTGACCGATCCCTGCTTCGTGACCTACTTCAACTGCCCGCCTCCCACGACGGTCTCCCAGCAGACCTGTCCGACCAACTGCGGTCAGAACTACTGCTGAGCGGCGGACGTCCCGCCAGCACCTACGACGTCTCCACGGGAGCCCGGAGCGCCACACGGCGCTCCGGGCGCCTTTCTGCTTCTCCCTCGCCATCCCGCGGCGCTCCGCCAGGGGCACCGCAGTCGACTCGCGTACTTCAATTGTCAAAGAGCTGAGCAAGAGCGCCTGAAACAAGCTTGACTCTCCCGTGCTGACGGTGAGTGTAGCATGGAGGGCGTTGTGTGAGACTTAGTTGACGCTCTGGGGACATGCTTTGTAGTCTCTGCCCCTGCGCAGCCGCGAGAGAGAGCCGCGGCGTAGCGCTTCGCCGCCGTTCCTCAACGTTGAGGGGCAGTCCCTCACCACTGAGGAGCCGTCCCTCAATGCTCCGCGGTGACTTCGGACTGCTGAGGGGCCGCGGCGGAAGGGTGAGGGACGGCGGCGAAGCACTGAGGAGACGGCCCGGAACGCTTCGGCGTCGCCCCTCAGTGGTGAGGAGTCGCGGCGAAGCATTGAGGAGTCGCGGCGAAGCACCGAGGGACGGCTCCTCGGGACTGAGGAGCCGCTCCTGAAAGCTCCGGAGCCAAGCCTCACCACTGAGGGGCGAGCCCTCAACGCGGAGGGAGCGGCCCGGAACACTTCGGGTTGATCCCTCAGTCCGAGGGATCGCCCCGAAGTGTTGAGGGATTGCGGCCAAGCGTTGAGGAACGCCGCCTCAACGCTGAGGAGCCGGCCCGGATGAGAAGGAAGAGCCGCCGTTCCGGACCCTCACTGGAGCCGAATCGGCGGCTCCGGTTCATTGACAACTGAATCGTGATGGGGTGCCGCCGGCTTCCGTCGCCGATGTTCCTGGATCGATCGCGTACTACGACGCGCTCGCCTTTCGAAAGGATCAACCCGCCTTCGTGGAATCGATCCTCGGGCTTCCGTGTGCCGCCGGCCAGGCCTGAGGGGATCGCCCATCTCTCTTCGTTTGCAGAATGTGACCGAATGGTCCGGGTGACCCCTGCCCGGACGGTCGGGAGAGGAGGCAGATGGCGGTAAGGAAGTCTCGTCATCACAGTCCCCATTCAGGAGAGTATCTGCACTCTTCCTGTGCACGGGAGGGTGAGGCGCTCTTGCTTTAGAGCTTGAAGTAGCGAGTGGTAAGGGCTTCCTCTTGGCCGGATGAATCGAGCTGGTCCGGGAAGGAATGGCCCGCATGCGGCGTTGTACTCTCCTGACTCGAAGCCCGCGCCCGGCCCAGCCACGGCTTCTTCGACTCCACTGATCGGCCGGGCCTGGAAGACTTACTGGAACGTCCGAGATTTATCAGCTTTCCTAGCCTCCGCCGCCGTCTCCCCAGGTTATCCGGACTTTGAAGAGCGCATTTTTTGTGCCGTGGACTTGATATGCTGAAGAATGCAACGATTGCCGAAATTCTAGAGAGCCGGGCGACGGAACAGGGCGAGCGCTCGGCGTACGTCTTCTTGTCGTATGGCGAGACCGGTGTGGTCGAGGAGCGACTCACCTACGCGGATCTCGACAACCGAGCCCGGGCGATCGGCGCGTCGTTGCAGGCGGCGGGTGCCGGCGGCGAGCGCGTCGCACTGCTACTGCCTCCCGGTCCGGACTTCGTTGCCTCCTTCTTCGGCTGCCTCTATGCCGGCGCCGTCGCGGTCCCCTCGCTGCCGCCGCGCCGTCGCGGTGCCGACCCGCGCCTCGCCGCGATCTGCCGCGACGCGCGCCCGCGGGTGGCGCTGACCACCGACGGCCAGTTGCCCGCCCTGGAGAGCGCCGCCGCCGAGATCCCCGAGCTCGCGGCCGCCCTGCGGATGGCTCCCGCCCCCCTGGGGACGGCGGGGGCCGCGGACTGGCGGCGGCCGGACCTCGGTTCGGAGGCGCTCGCCTTCCTTCAGTACACCTCGGGCTCGACCTCGACTCCCAAGGGGGTCATGGTCAGCCACGGCAACCTCTTGCACAACGAGGAGCTGATCCGCCGGACCTTCGAGCAGTCGTCCGACTCGGTGGTGCTGGGCTGGCTGCCGCTGTACCACGACATGGGTCTCATCGGTACGGTGCTGCAGCCGCTCTACACCGGCGCGGTCTGCTACCTGATGACCCCCGGGTCGTTCCTGCAGCGGCCGGCGCGCTGGCTGGAAGCCGTCTCGCGCTACCGGGCGACGACCAGCGGCGGCCCCAACTTCGCCTACGAGCTGTGCGTGCGCAAGGTGGGGGAGGCGGAGCGGGAGGGGCTCGACCTCTCTTCCTGGCGGGTGGCCTTCAACGGCGCCGAGCCGGTGCGGGCCGGCACGCTGCGGCGGTTTGCTGACGCCTTCGCCCCCTGCGGCTTCCGGGCCGAGGCGTTCCGTCCCTGCTACGGCCTCGCCGAGGCGACGCTGCTCGTCTCGGGCTGGCGCCAGGAGGGGGAGACCCAGGTGCGCGCGCTCGACGCGGAGGCCCTGGAGCGGCACGAGGTCCTGGGCTCCGGAGACGCCACGCGGAGCCGCGAGCTGGTGAGCTGCGGCGCGGCGATGCAGACCATGTTGGCCGTCGATCCGGAGTCGGGCGAGCCTTGCCCGCCCGGCCGTGTCGGCGAGATCTGGGTGGCCGGCCCGAGCGTCGCCCAGGGGTACTGGCAGCGGCCGGAGGAGACGGCGGCGACCTTCGCTGCCCGTCTCGCCGACGGCACCGGCCCTTTCCTGCGCACCGGGGACCTGGGCTTCGTCTCCGAAGGCGAGGTCTTCCTCACCGGCCGTCTCAAGGACCTGATCATCCTGCGCGGCAGGAACCACTATCCGCAGGACCTGGAGCTGACCGCCGAACGCAGCCACGCCGCCCTGCGCGCCGGTGGCGGCGCCGCCTTCGCGGCCGATCGCTCCGGGGAGGAGCGGCTGGTCATCGTCCACGAGGTGGAGCGGCACGCCCGCTTCGACGCGGAGGGTGAAGGGACCGAGGAGATCGCCGCCGCGATACGTCAGAGGGTGGCCGAAGAGCATGAGGTAAGCGTCGCCGAGGTGGTGCTGATCCGGCCGGAGACGCTCCCCCGGACGTCCAGCGGCAAGGTGCGGCGGAGCACCTGCCGCGACCTCTATCTCCAGGGCGGGCTGCGCGTGATCGGCGCGAGCCACCTCTCGCCGGCGGCTGTGGACCTCGACCCTGCATCCGAGGTCCAGGTGGGATCGCCGGACTGGCTGCGCCGCGCCTTCGCCGCCGCGGCGCGGATCGACCCCTCCCGGGTCGACGCGGACCTGCCGCTCGCCGCCTCGGGCCTGGACTCGCTGGCGGCCGTGGAGCTCAAGCAGACGGTGGAGGAGGCGACCGGCGTCTCCCTCCCCCTGGCGGACCTGCTGGAGGGGATGACCCTGCGCGAGCTCGATCGGCGGCTGGCCGGGAGCACCGAGAGGCTCCCTGCAGGGGAGGGGCTTGCCCCCTTCCGGGAGGGGGCAAGCCCCTCCCCTGCATCGAATCAGGTGGCGTCGGGCGAGCATCCCCTCTCCTGGAACCAGCGCTCGCTCTGGTTCCTCCACCGCCTGGCGCCGGAGAGCTCCGCCTACAACATCGCCGGCGCGGCGCGGCTCGAGGCCGCGTCCTTCGAAGCCCTGGGCCGCGCGATCCAGGCGCTGGTGAACCGCCACCCCATGCTGCGCGCGACGTTCGCCGATCTGCCCGGCGGTCCGGTGCAGCGACTGCCGGAGACGACGGAGGGATCCGAAGCGCCCCTCGAGGTCGTGGACGCGACCGGCTGGAGCGACGCGGAGGTGGACGCCCGCCTGCGCGCCGAGGCCTATCGTCCGTTCGATCTCGCGGCCGGCCCGCTCCTGCGGACGGTCCTGCTGCGGCGTGGGGACGAGGCCTTCTTTGCCTTCGCCGTGCACCACGTCGCCGCCGACTTCTGGTCGATGGCCGTGCTGGCCCGCGAGCTCGGCGCGCTGGTGGCCGGGGAGACCCTGCCCCCTCCGGCGGTCCTGTACACGGACTTCGCGCACTGGCAGGAGCGGATGCTGGAGAGCTCCGCGGGCGAGTGGCTCTGGGAGCACTGGCGGGAGCGCCTGGCCGGCACGCCGCAGCTCGACCTGCCCACCGACCGGCCGCGGCGTCCGGTGCAGGCCCTGCGCGGTGGCGCGCGGACGCTCCCCCCCTCGCTGGAGCGGGCGGAGGCGGTCCAGCGGCTCGCCGCCACCCATGGCTGCACGCCTTTCGTCGCCCTGCTCGCCATCTGGCAGGCCGTGCTCTCGCGCTGGAGCGGCCAGGAGGAGTTCCTCACCGGCGCCCCCATGGCCGGCCGCTCCGCCCGCGAATGGGGAGAGGTGGTGGGCTACTTCGTCAACCTGGTCCCCTTGCGCGCCGACCTCTCGGGTGATCTGGGAGCCCACGAGCTGATGGCGCGGACGCGCCGCACCGTGCTCGACGCGCTGGCGCACCAGGATTTCCCCTTCGCCCTGCTCACCGAGCGCCTGCAGCCCGAGCGCGACCCGAGCCGGCCGCCGCTGGTCGCGGCCATGCTGACCTTGGAGAAGGCCCCGGCGCCGGAGCTTGCCGCCCTCGCGGCCTTCGCCGTCGGCATGCCGGGCGTCCGGCTCGACCTGGGAGGGGTGGGTGTCCTGGAAACGCTCGCCCTGGCGCCGCCGGCGGCCCAGCTCGATCTCTCCCTGACCGCGGCCGAGCTCCCCGGTGGGCTCGCCCTCTCCTTGCAGTGGGACGCCGACCTGTTCGACGCCGCGACCATCGACCGCCTGACCGGGCACTTCGAGCGGCTGCTCGTCGAAATGGCCGTCGCGGACCCTCGCCCGGTCGCGGAGCTGCCGCTGCTCTCCCCGGCCGAGCGCCACCAGATGCTCGCGGAGTGGAACGACACGGCGCTGCCGCGGTCCCGGGGCGCCCTCCTGCAGGACCTCTTCGAGGCGCAGGCGGCCCGCACGCCCGAGGCGCCGGCCGTGGCTTTCCAGGGGGAGACCCTCACCTACGCCGAGCTCGGCGCCCGCGCCGGCCGGCTGGCGCGGCACCTGCGGCGGCTGGGATGCGGCGCGGAGAGCCGCGTCGGTGTTGCCCTGGAGCGCTCCCTCGACCTGGTCGTCGCCCTTCTCGGCGTGCTCGAGGCCGGCGCCGCCTACGTGCCGCTCGATCCCGGCTACCCGCGCGAGCGGCTGGTCCTGGTGCTGGAGGACGCGGCGCCGCAGGTGCTGATTACCGAGACCGGTCTGCGCGCCGCGCTCCCCGCGGCTGCCGGGACGGCGGTCCTCTGTCTCGACGCCGAGGCGCTCACCGAGGGTCCGCTCGACCGGGTGGCCGGGGACGACCGCCAGCTCGCCTACGTCCTCTACACCTCGGGCTCGACGGGCCGGCCCAAGGGGGTGGGCGTGCCGCACGAGGCGCTGGTGAATTTCCTCGGATCGATGCGCCGGGCCCCGGGCTTCTCCCCGGGGGAGCGGCTGCTCGCCGTCACCTCGCTGAGCTTCGACATCGCGGCGCTGGAGATCTTCCTTCCCCTGATCACGGGCGGCTGCGTCGAGCTGGCCAGCCGGGTGGAGGCCGCGGACGCCGCGCTGTTGGCGGACCGGCTCCGCGCTTCCGGAGCGGGCGTCCTGCAGGCGACCCCGGCGACCTGGCGGATGCTCCTCGACTCGGGTTGGCCCGGCGATCCCCATCTGCGGGCACTGTGCGGCGGCGAGGGGCTGCCCCGCGATCTGGCCGAGTCTCTCGCCGGGCGCACCGGCGAGCTGTGGAACCTCTACGGCCCCA